>DMQW01000322.1 GCA_003455565.1 Limisphaerales bacterium | reverse complement strand
GCATCGTTGACGCCGTCGCCCGTCATGCCGGTCACATGCCCCGCAGCTTGCAGTTGCTTCACCACGACATATTTGTCCTCCGGAAACACCTCGGCGAATCCATCGGCACCCGCGAAAAGGTCACCCGGCTTGTTGCCGGCCTGCGCGCTCGCCGCTTTCAAATCCGCCACGCGTTTGATGTTGGTCAAACCGACTCCGCCCGCGATTTCACTCGCAACCGCCAGCGCGTCGCCAGTGAGCATCTTCACCGGAACACCGAGGTCGTGGAGTATGGCGATGAGTTGCTTGGCATCTGGTCGCGGCGGATCATACAACGACACCAAACCGATCAAAATGAGAGCGCCCGTCTCTGGGCCACGCGCCACCGCCAGCGTCCGGTATCCCTTCAATGCAGATTCGTTGACCCGCGCCTCCAACGTCTCAATCGCCGGGGGCTGGAGTCCGCAAGCCTCGGCAATGGTTCGCACCGCGCCTTTCATCACGCGCAGTCGCTGCCCGTTCTGTTCCACCACGGCTTCCGTCCGCCGGTTTTTCGCATCGAACGGTGCGAACGAGACGGGCGTGACTTTGGGCAGATTGTCGAAAATATGCCGCTCCTTCGCCGCAGCCAGAAACGCGAGGTCAATCGGATCTTGGTTGGATTCCTGTGACGCGAGCGCGCCGGCGAACAACACATCGGCTTCCGAAGCGTGCTCCAGCGGGATCACGCCGGTGACGGCCAATTGATTCATGGTAATCGTGCCCGTCTTGTCGACACAGAGCACATCCATCGTTGCGGCATCTTCCGCAGCGCTGAGGCGCGTCACCAGCACGCCACGTTTCGCCAGTTCCTTCGCCCCGACGGCCATGCTCACCGTGAACATGACGGGCAGAGCGACCGGCACTGCGCTCATCAAAAGGACGAGCATGAGCGGAATCATCTCCATGAGTGGCGTTCCGCGAACCAGCGACAGCAGTATCACCACGCCCAGCAGCGCACCGACGATGACGAAGAGCCAGCGGACAACTTTCGCCACCACCGCTTCAATGTGGAGTTTCGGACGCGCCTCCTGCACGAGTTGCGTCGTGCGGCCAAAATAGGTCTTCGCCCCGGTCAACATCACCACGCCGTTGCCTTCGCCCCGGCGGACGACAGACCCCGACGAAAGCACTTCGCCCGGCTTCTTGTCCGCGTCTTTCGATTCGCCGGTGAGCGCCGACTGGTCCACGGTCAACGCTCCGGTGAGGAGTTTTACATCTGCGGGGATGATGTCGCCGGGTCGCACGCGAACAATGTCACCGGGAACCAACTCACGGGCGGGAATGACCTGCCAGTTCGAATCGCGTTGGACGCGCGCATTGACCTGCAACTGTTTTCGCAGCGCCTCCACGACACCGGCGGCCCGGCGTTCCTGCATGAATCCCAACACGGCGTTGATCACCAGCAGCGCGCCCACCACGACAAGATCCGAATATTTTCCGAGCATGGCGGACAGAACCATGATCAGTTCGAGCATCCACGCCGAGATGCCCCAAAACTTCTTTAGGAATTTGAGAACCGGGCGGCTCTTTTTTTCGGCCACTTCGTTGTAGCCGTTCTCTTTCCGGCGGGTGTCCACCTCGGCGCGCGCAAGCCCGGTGTCGGGATTAACCTTGAGCGTCGCGAGCGTGTCGGGAACCGATGCGGACGCGATGTCAGGGGGCTTGATGTTTGCTGGCTTCGAGGATGCCGGCCCAGATTTGGGCTTATTTGCGGTCGTTTGCATCGTGGACATCCTCTCTGGTGCCTGCGAGGATCAGCCTGACGCCGCTTCCTTCATAATTTTAACAATCGTGTCCTCCACTTCCTGCGCCACGCCCTTCAGTTGCGGCGTGTTGAATAGCGCCAGCAGAGTGGTTGGCTTCAAGGTCGCCAGAATGGTTTTACCGCCCTCCTCGTAAATGGAGATCCGGCATGGCAATGCGGTGGAGACGCTCATGTTTTCATCGAGCACCTTCTTCGCTTGTTGCGGCTGGCAGACCTCGAAGATCAGGCATTCGCGGGCGAACTCCACGCCTTTCTTCGCCATGGTCTCCTTGAGGTTGTGAACCTGCATGACACCAAAGTGATTGGCCTCGACGGCAGCCTGCAAGGCAGTCGCCGCTTCACTCACAGTTTTTTCAGTCGGTAATTTGATCAGCATATCGCAGGTGGGACACTAGGCCGTGAACCGGACCTTAGCTATGGGGTGAATGCCCCATAACGGATGCACCATTGCTCAGCGTATGCTTCATTATGAATCACAACCAATCCTGCGACGCGCGCGAGGATCGTGGCACGAGCCAAATGAAAAAATCACATGACGCACAAACGCTTTTTCGCGCCTGCGCTTTGCTTTGAGTTTAAGCCGTGAAAACAAAGCCATATTAGAAAGGCGTTCTGATCGAGAATTCCTTCGTTCTTGCCTGCAATTGGTTTGTAACTTTTCCCGCTCTCGCGGTTCAGTAAGGGTAGCAACGATGAATACTGATATGAAAAAACTGGTCGAACTGACAAAAGATAACTTTGAAACCGAAGTCCTGCGCGCTACCGGCCCGGTGCTGGTGGATTTTTACGCGCCGTGGTGTGGGCCGTGCAAGATGCTCGCGCCGCTGCTTGAACAATTCGCCGCTGACTTTGCTGGCAAGGTAAAGTTTGTTAAGGTGAACATAGACGATGCGCCCTCGCTCGCCAGCGAATACGAAATCACCGGGGTGCCGACACTGATGCTGTTCCGCGGCGGCGAGGCGGTGGATAAGGTCGTTGGATTTTCCGGCCCGCGCCAGTTCAAGGCGTGGCTGGACAAGGCGGCCAACGCGGCGGTCACTTCTTGAAAATGCGACACGCCATGATTCTGCGCATCATCATTGGAATTATTGTTGGCGGCGGCCTCGGCTTCGGCTGGTATAAACTTGTGGGCTGTTCCACCGGTGCCTGTCCGCTCACCAGCAATCCCGTCATCACCATAATTTACGGCGCAGTTCTCGGTGCGCTGCTTGCGAGCAATTCCCATTAACCAAACCAAACATAAACATGATATGAAAATCCAACTCCTCGTCCGCCGGTTCGCCGGCACGTTCATCCTCGCCAGCCTGCTGCTCGCGCATTACCACAGCCCGAACTGGCTCTGGGTCACCGCGTTTGTCGGCTTCAACCTGCTGCAATCGTCGTTCACGAATTTCTGCCCGCTGGAAATGGTTTTGAAGAAAATGGGCGTTGGCGGCTCGTGTGGTTGCGATGAAAAAAAGTCCGGCAGTTCGTGCTGCCCGTGATACAGTTGCGCTACTGCATGAAAAGACTTCTGCTCTCAACTCTCGTCGCGGCAATTCCGGTTTTCTCCGGCTGTCACAAAGCTTCGGAACAAAACCAGGCGGAACTGCCGTCCGCTGCTGTCCGCATCCAAACGGTCGAGCGCAAGTCGCGCGCCGCCACCGAAGATGTCGTCGGCACGGTGCGCCCGAAATTGAGCGCGGCCATCGAGGCGAAAGTCAGCGGGCGCATCGAGCAAATGCTGGTCGTGCCCGGCCAGTCGGTGAAGGCCGGCGAACGGCTTGTCCAGCTTGACGCGCATGAAATTCAGTCACGCCTTGATCAAGCCGCCGCCGCGCGACAACAAGCCGAGAGTGATTTGAAACGGTTCACTGCGCTGCTGGAGCAGAAAATTCTTTCGCAATCGGAATTCGACAATGCGCAATCCAAGTTCCGCATGGCCGCCGCCGCCGAGGCCGAGGTGAAAACCATGCTCGGTTACACGCAGATTGTCGCGCCGTTTGCCGGTGTCATCACGCGCAAGCTCGCCGACGTAGGCGATCTCGCCGCGCCGGGCAAAACATTGCTGCAAATGGAAAATCCCGACACGCTGCGGCTTGAAGCGGACGTGCCGGAGGCGCTCATCGGCAATGTGAAGCTCGGCGACAAACTCGCCGTGCGTATCGCCGCCGTCGCCAAAGAAATTGACGGAACGGTTGCCGAAATGTCGCCCGCTGCCGACCCGAACAGCCGGACGTATCTGGTGAAACTGGATTTGCCGGGCGCGACGGGTTTGCGTTCCGGGCAGTTCGGTCGCGTCTCGGTTCCCGTCGGCGAGGCGAGCGCGATCCGTGTTCCCGCTGCCGCCGTGATTCAGCACGGACAAATGGAATTGGTTTTCGTCGTCGCGAACGGCCACGCGCAATTGCGTATCGTCAAAACCGGAAGTCGCGTTGGGGACGAAATTGAACTGGTCTCCGGCTTGAATTCCGGCGAGCAAGTTGTGACCGAAGGCGCGGCGGCTTTGGCGGACGGGCAACCTGTGACTGTCAAACCGTGAAAGCCAGCGACGAAAAATCATCGGGGGCGCATCTTGGTATTGCTGGTCGCATTGCGCAGTCATTCATTGATTCCAAGCTGACGCTGCTCATCGTCATCGCTTCCCTGCTGCTCGGTGTGTTCGCCGTGGTGATGCTGCCGCGCGAGGAAGAACCCCAAATCAAGGTGCCGATGGTGGACGTGCTGGTTTCCATGCCCGGCTTTCACGCCAAGGAAGTTGAGGAACGCGCCACGCGTCCGATGGAAAAGCTGCTCTGGGAAATTCCCGGCGTTGAATATATCTATTCCACTTCCAGCGAAGGTCAGTCGGTGGTCATCGTGCGGTTCAAAGTTGGCGAAAACATGGAAAGCAGTTTGGTGAAGCTGAACCAGAAATTGCAGCAAAATTTCGACCGCATTCCGCATGGCGTTTCCACGCCACTCATCAAAGCGCGGACGATTGACGACGTGCCGATCCTGGCGCTGACGTTTCACAGTGCGCGTTACGATCATCTCGCGCTGCGGCGGCTCGTCGCGCAGGTGGATGATGCGGTGAAGCAAGTTCCGTTGGTCGCCGAAACGACCATCATTGGCGGCGCGCAACGACAGGTGCGCGTGCTGCTCGATCCGGTTCGGCTGGCGTCGCGCAATCTTTCGCCCGCCGGTCTCGTGCCAATGTTGCAACAGGCTAACAAGCAGTATTCCGCTGGAAACCTTACCAGCGACAACCATGAAATCATCGTGGAAACCGGCGCATTTTTGCAAACCGCCGCCGACGTGGGCAACGTGGTGGTGGGTGCGTATTCCGGCAAGCCGGTTTATCTGCGCGACGTGGCGGACATCGTGGACGGCGCGGAAGAACCGAGCCAGTATGTGTTCTTCGGTTCCGGCGCGGCGAATAAAATTTCTGCCGATGAACCCGCCGTCACGCTCTCTGTCGCCAAGCGGCCCGGTGCGAATGCCATCACCGTGGCCAACGAAGTCCTCAAGAAAATTGACACGCTCAAAGGTTATATCATTCCGTCCGATGTCCAGGTCACCGTCACGCGCAACTATGGTTTGACGGCGGAGGACAAATCCAACGAACTGCTCTGGCACATGCTGCTCGCCGTGGTGAGCGTGTCGTTTTTGATCCTGCTCGTGCTGGGCTGGCGCGAATCCATCATCGTGATGCTGGCGATTCCCGCGACGCTCGCGCTGACGCTGCTCATTTTTTATCTCTACGGTTTCACGTTGAATCGCATCACGTTGTTCGCACTGATTTTTTCCATCGGCATCCTTGTGGACGACGCGATTGTGGTGGTGGAAAATATCGTGCGCCATTTTCATCTGCCGCAAAATAAAGACCGCAGCCGGACGACCGTGACCATCGAAGCCGTGGGCGAAGTGGGCAATCCAACTATTCTCGCAACATTCGCGGTCATCGCCGCCGTGCTGCCGATGGCGTTCGTTGGCGGGCTGATGGGGCCATATATGCGGCCGATTCCGATTGGCGCGAGCGCAGCGATGTTTTTCTCGCTGGCGATTTCCTTCATCGTCACGCCGTGGGCGGCCATCCGTATTTTGCAATGGCGGAAGAAAATTCATTCATCCGACAGCCACACGCCGGATCACGGGTCGGCGAGTGAAAATTTCTTTGGCCGGATGTATCGCGGGCTGATGACGCCGCTGATTGCCAATGCGAAACGACGTTATCAATTTCTCGCCGTCCTCGTCGTGCTGCTGCTGGCCTCGATGACGCTCGTCGGCGTCGGCTGGGTGAAGGTGAAAATGTTGCCGTTCGACAACAAGAGTGAATTTCAGATCATCTTGAATATGCCGGAAGGCAGTTCGCTCGAACGCACCGCGCAGGCCGCGCGCGAAATCGCCGCCACCGTCCGCACCGAACCGGAAGTGACGGATTACGAGATTTATGCGGGCGTCGCGTCGCCGTTCAATTTCAATGGCCTCGTGCGCCACTACTTCATGCGCCGTGGCGCGAATGTGGCGGATTTGCAAATCAACCTTGTTCCCAAAAACGAACGCAAGGCACAGAGCCACGACATCGCCAAACGGGTGCGTCCGCGCGTGGCGGAGATCGCCGCAAAATTCGGCGCGCGGGTGGCAGTGGCCGAAGTGCCGCCCGGCCCGCCGGTGCTGCAGACTTTGGTCGCTGAAATTTACGGGCCAACCGAAGAGAACCGATTGAAGATGGCGCAAAAGGTCATTGATATTTTCCACAACACGCCCGGCGTCGTGGACACGGACTGGTATATCGAGGCCGACCAGCCCAAGATGGAATTCGTAATTGATAAAGAAAAAGCGGCGCTGCATGGCATCAGTGCCGAGACGATTTCGCAGACGCTGAAAATCGCCGTGGGCGGCGAGTCGGTGGATTTGCTGCACGTCCCGCGCGAGAAAGAAGACGTGAACATCGTCCTGCAACTGCCGCTCGCCAGCCGCAGCAACCCGGAAGAATTGCTCGCCCTGCGCGTCCGTTCCGGCGACGCCAACGCCTTGCCCGAACCGTCCATCGCCGGTGCCGCCGCGCCGCTTGTGCCGTTACGAGAATTGGTGAAGGTGCGGAACACCATCACGGACAAAAGTATTTATCACAAGAATCTCATGCCGGTCACCTATGTCATCGGTGACGTGGCGGGCGTGGTGGAAAGTCCGGTGTATGCGATTTTGAAAATGAATGAGGCACTGGCGAAACTCGACACGCGCGAATTCGGTGGCGACGGAACCAAGCTGAAAATTCTCAATGCGGTCCTGCCGTTCACCGACCAGCAGCCCGCGATGAAGTGGGACGGCGAGTGGCACATAACCATTGAAGTTTTCCGCGACCTTGGCCTGGCGTTCGCCGCCGTGCTGGTGCTGATTTACATTTTGATGGTCGGCTGGTTCAAGTCCTTCCTCACGCCGATGATTGTGATGGTGGTGATTCCGTTCTCGCTCATCGGCGTGCTGCCGGCACATGGTTTGTTACACGCATTTTTTACCGCCACTTCTATGATCGGCTTCATGGCGGGTGCGGGCATCGTGGTGCGCAATTCCATCATCCTCGTGGACTTCATCGAAATGCGGCTGGCGGAAAATCATCCGCTGGCCGAAGCGGTGATTGAGGCGGGCATGATCCGGTTTCGGCCCATCATGCTCACGGCGCTGGCGGTGGTGGCAGGCGCGACGGTCATATTGGCTGACCCGATTTTTCAGGGTCTGGCGATTGCGCTGATGGCGGGAAGTTTGATTTCCATGTTCACCGCGCCGGTGCTGGTGCCGCTGCTTTATTTCATGGCCCGCAACCGGCAGTTGAAAAAATAAACATCGCGTCAGGCGCAATCAAATTTCCGCCGCCAGCGCGAATGGCCAGCCCGCGCCATTTCACTTTGCCGCCGCCTGCGATTCCATTAACTTGTTGCCATGTTCAAAACCGAAGACCTGTTTGACCTGACACAGACCGAACACGCCGCGATTTTTGACGGCTGCGAATTCGCGTGGGATGCGCTCAAGAAAATTGAAGCCTATCTCGCGCAACAGCCCAGACAAAATTCGCCCAAACGTTTTCCCGGCGCGAGCATCGGCGACCGCGTCATCATCGGCGAAGGCACGGTGGTTGAACCCGGTGCGATGATCAAAGGCCCGGCCATCATCGGCAAGAACTGCCAGATCCGGCACAACGCTTACATCCGCGAGAACGTCATCATCGGCGACGGCTGCGTGGTGGGCAATTCATCCGAACTGAAGAACTCGCTGCTGTTCAACGGCGCGCAGGTGCCGCACTTCAATTACGTCGGCGACTCGATTCTCGGCCACAAGGCGCACCTCGGCGCGGGCGTGAAGATTTCCAACGTCAAACTGTTCCCCGGCAACATCGAGGTGGAAGTGGACGGCGTGCCGCGCGACACCGGCTTGCGCAAATTCGGCGCGCTGCTGGGCGACGGTCTCTTAT
>DMQW01000202.1 GCA_003455565.1 Limisphaerales bacterium | reverse complement strand
GTAATAGCCGGTGTGATCGCCGAATGGCCCTTCGTCGCGCAATGGCTCGGTCGGATCAATGTAACCTTCGATGACGAAATCTGAATTTGCCGGAACTTCCAAATCGTTCGTCTCGCACTTCACCAGTTCGACGGATTTTTTGCGGAGATAACCGGCGAGGAGAAATTCATCCAAGCCGTCGGGCAACGGCGCGGTGGCGGCGAAAGGAAACATCGGGTCGCCGCCGAGGAAAATGGCGACGGGCATTCGTTCGCCCTTTTCGTAATGACGGCGTCCGTGCCGCGCGCCGACTTTTTGCAATTGCCAGTGCATTCCCGTCGTGCGGTCGTCGTAAATCTGGATGCGATACATGCCGACATTGCGTTCGCCGGTGTCGGGGTCTTTGGTCACGACGCAGGGCAGCGTTATGAAACGTCCGCCGTCGAGCGGCCAGCATTTCAGAATCGGGAGATTTGCCAGAGTGGGACAGGCTTCCAGCCTGTCTCTGGAATTTTCAGAAGAAGCTGACAGGCTGGAAGCCTGTCCCACTTTAAGAATGTCCGGCGCACTCGGCCACGGTTCGGTTCGTGTCGGCGGCACATCAAATTTGTGGATGACTTCCTTGCACGCGCCATCTTTGACGATTTTCGGTTTCGCGTGGCGTAAATCCAGCGCGAGGCCGAGCAGCTTGATGGCTTCCTTGAAACTCGTCGGCGGCTTGGCTTTCATCAGCGCGCCGAGTTCGTTGGCCACTTCGTTCACGGAATTTGCGCCCATGCTCATGGCCATGCGCTTGTGCGAGCCGAGCGTGTTGATGGCCACGGGAAACGGCGAGACGACGCCGTTGACGGTGGGCTGCTCGAACAGCAGCGCCTTGCCGCCGCCGGGCGATTTCATTTCGCGGTCGGCGATCTCGGTGATTTCAAGTTCGGTCGCGACGGGCTGGGAAATGCGTTTGAGTTCGCCCGCCCGGTCGAGGGCGTTGACGAAATCGCGGAATGAATCAAAAGCCATGCCGCGAGACTAAACCAAAAACCTTGCGCGGGCAAATGCGGTGAGATTCAAACTTGATTACACCCGATAATTAGGTTTCCATCTCGAAGTGAAATGGAAATTCTTGGCACTGCTGTTGGCTTTGTCGGCGCTTGATTCTCGGTCGCAAGGCACAATTTACCTTTCAAACCTCGGCGAGGCCGGCGCTGGTTTTTCCGTTGGAGGAGGAAGTCAGTCTTTTGTCACTGGCTCGGTGACTAATGGCTATGCTTTGAGTTCAGTGACGCTATTAATGGGTGCGATGTTGGATAATGCCAGCAACTTCACCGTTTCTATTTTCAATGACAACGCCGGATCACCCGGAAACTTACTCGGCCTGCTGGACGGCAATAGCGATCCGCGCACGTCAGGAGAATATGGTTACACGAACCCAGGTTTGATTCTCGCTTCAAGCACGACCTACTGGATTGTGGCCACATGCGATTCTAGCTCGCCAAATCCTCCAATTATGCCACCGGGCGGCTACACTTGGCAGGAAACTCTCTCTCAAAATATTTTGACTGGCGGCGGATGGAGCGCAGGCATTGGCAACACAGGTTTCATCGGAGCAGCTTTTCAGTTTGCCGTGAATGCTACGCCGGTTCCTGAACCTTCAACGTGTGCTTTGCTCGGAGTCGCGGCATTTTTGTTTCTACGCCGGAAATAAAAAATTCAAGCAGATTATCCACCCTTTTCCTTCACGCGGCGGCTGAAACTTTCCGTGCGGATGACGGCGCGTTTATGCACTCCGCGCACGATGACTTCGTGCTGGTCGCGGGCTTCAATCTGAAACAGCACCTGACGGTCCTCGACGGAAATGATGCGCGCAGTGCAATGGATCGTCTGGCCAATCGGCGTCGGCGCGAGATGTTTCAAATCAATCTCGATGCCGACGGAACGTTCGTCGGCATCGAGAAATTCGGCAATGGTCTCGCGGGCGGTGCGTTCGAGAAAGCCGACGAGGCTGGGCGTGGACACCACGGCGGGCATGCCGTTGCCGGCAAATTCCACCGCGTGTTTTGCCTCCGTCAGGATGGCGAGTTCGCCCACCGCGCCGACTTTCGGACGCGACTTCATTTCGGCAGCAAATCGGCAACGAGCGATTTTTCTTCTTTCAACTCGGCCTCGGTCGCGGCGATTTTCGCCTTGCTGAAATCGTTGAGCGGAACGCCCTGGACAATTTCCCATTTCTTGCCATCCGTGCGAATCGGATAGCTGAAGATCAAACCTTTCTCGATGCCGTAGTCGCCGGGCGTGCAGACGCTGACACTGAACCAGTCGCCGGGTTTCGTCGGCATGGTGAGGTTGTGAACGGTGTCCACGACGGCGTTCGCTGCGCTGGCGGCGGAACTCAAACCGCGCGCCTTGATGATGGCTGCGCCGCGCTGTTGCACGGTGGCGATAAAATCTTTTTCCAACCATTCGCGGTGGCTGATGACTTCCGGCACGGGGCGACCGTTGATCTTCGTGTTGAAGAAATCGGGATACATCGTGGCGCTGTGATTGCCCCAGATGGCGAGGTTCGTGACGGCGGTGACGTCCACGCTCGCTTTTTTGGCGAGTTGCGTCTTGGCGCGATTTTCATCGAGCATCGTCATGGCGAAGAAACGGTCGCCGGGCACGCCGGGCGCGTTGTTCATGGCGATGAGCGAATTGGTGTTGCACGGATTGCCGACGACGAGCACGCGAACGTCAGCCGCAGCGTTCTTGGCAATCGCGTTGCCCTGACCGGTGAAAATTTTTCCGTTGATGCCGAGCAAATCTTTGCGCTCCATGCCTTGCTTGCGCGGCACGGCACCGACGAGCAACGCCCAGTTCACGCCCTTGAAACCTTCGTCGAGGTTCGAGGTCGGCACGA
>DMQW01000065.1 GCA_003455565.1 Limisphaerales bacterium | reverse complement strand
GGCCGCGCAGCAGCGCGGCCCTACCTGTTATTTGCTTTCGCCTTCATCCTTGCCCATTGCCTTTTTCAGCGCGGGAACTTGTTCCATCAGTTTCTCAAACTTCACGCCGGTCAGACTTTCGATGATGGGCGGCAACTGGCTGATAATGGTCGTAACGTCGCCGGTGAGCTTGCTCGCACCGCCGCCGGGGCCGTTGCCGGCATTGATGATGACCATCTTCTCGGTCTTCGCGAGCGGCTCGCTGATCTTGCCCGCGATTTCCGGCAGCACGCGCATGATCATTTCGATGACCGCCGCCTCGTTGTATTGCTTGAACGATTCGGCCTTCACGCGCATCGCTTCGGCGGTCGCCTTGCCTTGCGCTTCAATGACAGACGCCTCGGCCAGACCGCGCGCCTTGTTCGCCTCGGCCTCGGCGATACCGGTGGCCTTGGACACATCGGCGGCGGCAAAACCCTTGGCCTTGGTCGCGGAAGCAGCACCCGCCGCTTCAGTTTCGAGTTGGAACTTGGTGGCGTTCGCGAGCGTCTCGACTTTGTAGCGCTCGGCGTCGGCGGGCTTCTGCACGTTCGCTTCGAGTTCGCGCTGTTTGCGCTGGATTTCCTGCTGTTGCAGTTCGATCTGCTTCTGCTTCTCGACGATCTGCACCTGCACTTCTTCGGCCTTCACGAGCTGGCCGGTCTTGAACCGTTGCAAATCATACGCGAGGTCGGCCTCGGCTTTTTTCTGGTTCACGACGGCCTGATACTGTGCGACGTTCGACTGATAATCGCGTTGTGCCTCGGCGATTTTTGAATCGGCGGCGAACTGCGCTTCCTGCCCGGCCTGTTTTGCCTGCGCGGAACGGATCTGCGAATCGCGATCAGCCTCGGCCTGCGCGATGGTGGCGTCGCGCTTGACCTGCGCGATACGCGGTTTGCCGAGCGCGTCGAGATAACCTTGCGTGTCGCGGATGTCGCGGATGGTGAAGCTGACGATCTGCAAACCCATGTTCGCCATGTCGCCGGCGGCAACTTCCTGGACTTTCGAGGCGAAGGCATCGCGGTTCTGATAGATTTCCTCGACGGTCATCGTGCCGAGAATCGCGCGCAAATGACCTTCGAGCGTCTGCGTGGCGATGTTGCGGATTTCCTCGGTGGCCTTGCCGAGGAATTGTTCCGCCGACGTGCGGATGGAAACGTCGTCGCCCTTGACCTTGATCTGCGCCACGCCGTCCACCTTCACCGGCACGCCTTTGCTGGTGTAAACTTCCGGCGTCTGCACATCAATGGTCAGCAGTTCCAGCGAGAGGAGATCCACCTTTTCGAAAATCGGCAGGACGAACGTGCCGCCGCCCTTGACGATGCGGAAGCCGACCGACGAGCCGTCTTCCAACTGGTGTTTGCGGCCGGACACGATCAGCACCTGGTTCGGCCCGACCTTGGTGTAACGGCTGAACACCATGTAGAGCAGCAGAAACAAGACGACGACGATGACGATCGCCGCGATGATGACGATGCCGCCGGACATGATGTTCAGTTCGGCGAACAGGGGAGCGAGGTTCAGTTGCATAATAATTTAAGTTTCTTGATTAACGATTAAATGGAGGTGACGTAAAATTGAGTGCCAACGACGCGCGTGATTTTTACCGTCTGACCGCTGGCGACCGGCGTGCCTTTTTCCGCGCGCGCCGCCGCCGTGTAACGCGAGCCGCCGACCACATAAGCGATTTCGCCGACGCCGTTTTCTACGATGGGCGTGATGACATTCGCCTCGATCCCGACCAGTCTGGCCACCTTGGATTCGCTGGAACTTTGCGTATGGCGAAACACCAGGCTGAAAAATTTATACATGCCGCCCGCCACCAGCAGCGCGCAAAAAATGGAAAGCGGCGCGCTGACGACGGTTTTGCTGGTGGCCGGAAACTGCGTGAAGATCAGGCCGAAGCCGCCGAACGCCGTCACAAACGAAGCCATGACCGTGGGGCTGAAAATGGAAATGCCCGGCATGTCGCTGCTGTCCGCGCCCGCCTCCGCGTGACCGCCGCTGCCCCCCACATGCGCGTCATGCCCGCCAAAGAAATGGCCGGCGAGCACGCTCACCAAAGTGAACACCAGACCCACCACCAGACAGATTGCGTAGATAATCATAAGCCCGCTCCAGGTTGGTTGACTTCTTGGATTAGACCACCAAGCCCGCCGCCAGCGCAAGCCGGAAGGCGTTCCAGTTGTTCACCGCGCCGTGTCATGTTTCCATCAAACCTCATTGCCGGGAAAAGTGCAGTGATAATTTTGCGCGAAATTCGGAATCGCCGCCCCGGAACGCGGGCTTCAGCCCGCTTCATTGTCCAAAGTCGCGAACCGTTGCCTCTCCAAACGTGCCGCCGGCTCGTGAGCTGAAGGCGGCGTGAACGCCGCGCTCCTTCCGCGCTTCCCGCTTGCCAAAATTCCGGCGCTTGCGCATCGTCGCGTCATGCAATCCCACGAACTGCTCCGCGAAATCTTCGACAAGAAAACGCCCAAGGAAGTCTCCGCCGACCTCGACCTCTCGACCTCCATGATTTACAAATGGGCGCAGCCGCCGGGCGACGCAGGCACGGGCATCGGCAATCCGCTCGACCGCATCGAGGCGCTCTACCAAAGCACCGGCGACCAGCGGCTCGTCCAATAGATCTGCCAGCGCGCGGGTGGCTTCTTCATTTTGAATCCGAAGAACGCGCCGCATCCGCATTTCCTTATTCCGGCGACGAACCAGATTGT
>DMQW01000444.1 GCA_003455565.1 Limisphaerales bacterium | reverse complement strand
CGACTGATGCAAACAAATACATATCTGGTGCTCGTTTTGCTGATGCTGGCAGCGGTGGGATTTGCCGCCGCGCCGTTGGCGATGGCCTGGGCGTGGGCAAAATTCTATTCCCCGCAAAAACCGGGCAAGGATAAAAACGCGATTTACGAATGCGGTCTCGAATCCAAAGGCGATGCGTGGATTCATTTCCGTTCGGAGTATTATCTTTACGGAATTATTTTCCTCGTGTTTGACGTGGAGACGATTTTTCTGCTGCCATTCGCCGTTTCCTTTGCCGGGCTTCCCGTCGGCGCGTTCGTGGCGATGATTGTTTTTCTGCTGCTGCTGGTCGAAGGGCTGGTGTGGGCGTGGCGCAAGGGAATGTTGACCTGGAACTGACGCCGGAATTTTTTTGCCATGATTGAAGCCGGCCTCAAAAATGAATTGCAGAAGCAGGGCGTCTATGTGACGACGCTGGAGGATTTGTATAACTGGGGCCGCGCGAATTCCGTGTGGCCGCTGACGTTCGGCCTCGCGTGCTGCGCCATCGAAATGATGGCCGCGTCCATGGCGCGCTTCGACCTCGCGCGGTTCGGCGCGGAAGTGTTTCGTCCGTCGCCGCGCCAGGCGGACTTGATGATCGTCGCCGGCACCGTCACGAAGAAAATGGCGCCGCTCGTCGTGCGACTTTACAACCAGATGCCGGAGCCGAAATACGTCATCGCGATGGGTGCGTGCGCGATTTCTGGCGGGCCGTTCAAGCAGGGCTACAACGTGCTCAAGGGCATTGACCGTTATCTGCCGGTGGACGTGATGATTCCCGGTTGTCCGCCGCGGCCGGAGGCATTGATTCACGCGATCATGACGTTGCAGGAAAAAATTTTGAACCAGAAGCTCACCGGGCCGGATCGTCCGCGTCATCTCAACGCCGACGTGCCGGGCGAATTCCCAGTGCCGGCTTACGGCGAACACGATCTTGAACCGCCGAACAATCCCGAGGTCTGGCAGCCGCCGGCCATCAAGCGTTAAACCGTGGAAACTCTCGAACAGATCAAGGCGCGTCTCGAAGCCGCACTGCCGCAGGCGAAAATTGAAATTCTCGCGAACGAATGCGCGGCGGGCGAACGCTCGTTGCTGGTGGACGCGGCGAGCGCTTTCGCCGTGGCGAAGTTTCTCCGCGACGACGCGCAGTTGTGTCTGGATTATTGCTCCAACGTGACGGGCATTGACTGGCCGGACAAGGAACTCACCGAAAAAATCAAGGTGAAGCAGGTCGTGGACGGCGTGGAGAAGGAAGTCGAGGAAGTAAAAAAATCTTTGCGCCCGGGTTTTCTCGAAGCGGTGTATCACCTGTATTCGATGGAATTGAAGCATGGCCCCGTGGTTTTGCGGATGCGCACGGTGAACCGCACGGATCAAACGCATTTGCCGTCGCTCACGCCGCTCTGGCGCGGCGCGGAATTTCAAGAGCGTGAGGTTTATGATTTGTATGGTGTGATTTTCGACGGGCATCCCGACTTGCGCCGCATTTTGATGTGGGACGGTTTCAAGGGCTTTCCGATGCGCAAAGATTACGTCGCGCCGGACGATTTCGAATACGAGCCGACGCCGCACGACGAAGTTTTGGAACAGGCCAAAAAACATTATTCGACGGAGGTGAAAGCGTGAATACCGTCGCCGCCTTGCCGCCGAAAAATTACGAGGTCCTGCCGAAGACGAGCGAGACGGGCGAACCGCTCGGCGAACTGCTGGAAATTTCAATGGGGCCGCATCATCCGTCCACGCACGGCGTGTTCCGCATGGATGTGGTGCTGGACGGCGAGAAGGTCGTGAGGCTCAAGCCGGTGTTTGGCTATCTGCACCGCAATCACGAAAAAATTGGCGAGAACATTTCGTATCTCGCCTCGATGCCCTACACCGACCGGCTGGATTATTTTTGTTCGATGACGAACAACTGGGCCTACGCGCTCACAGTCGAGAAGCTTGCGGGACTGGCCGTTCCCGAACGCGCGGAATACATCCGTGTCATCATGGCGGAACTCACGCGCTTGCAAAACCACACCTGCCTCATCGGGTTTGTGGTGCAGGACATGGGCGCACTCGGCACGCCGATGATGTATGCCTTCCGCGAACGCGAAAAAATCCTCGACCTTTTCGAGTCGGTCAGCGGTGCGCGGATGATGTGCAATTACATGCGCTTCGGCGGCGTTCGCGTGGACGTGACGGACGAATGGCTCGCGCAGGCGAAGCAACTGGTGGATGGCTACAGCAAATTCCTCGACGAATTTGAAATGTTCCTCACCGAAAACGAAATTCTCCTCGCCCGCACGCAACACGTCGGCGTGCTGCCCAAGGATTTGGCCATCAGCGCGGCCATCACCGGCCCGATGCTCCGCGCGTCGGGCGTGAATTACGATTTGCGCAAGGTGGACAAATACGGCATTTACAGCCGGTTCGATTTCAAGGTGCCGCTTGGCGAACACGGCGACATTTACGACCGCTACATGGTGCGCGTTCTGGAAATGCGCGAGAGCGTGAAAATTTTGCAGCAGGCGCTGCGCGACATTCCCGCCGGGCCGGTCATGGATCCGAAGACGAAGTTGCGCGGCTTCCGTCCGAAAGCCGGCGAGGTTTATGGCCGCGTCGAAGGGCCGAAAGGAGAACTCGGATTTTATCTCATCAGCGACGGTTCGCCGAATCCGTATCGCTACCGCGTGCGTCCGCCGAGTTTCATCAACTTGACGATTTTGGAAGATATGTGCCTCGGCCACCGGATTTCCGACGCCGTGGTCATTCTCGGCAGCGTGGACATTGTTTTGGGCGAGGTGGATCGATGAAGCCAGAAGAAATTATTAGGAAGCCAAGAAACCAGGAATAATTTTATGGCTTTGGAATTTGAAGAATTGACCGGGAAAATTATCGGCGCGGCGATTGAAGTTCATCGCCAGCTTGGGCCGGGTTTTATTGAGTCAATTTACGAGAATGCGTTGGTTTATGAGTTGCGGAAACGCGGGCTGAAGGTCGAGCAGCAGCTTGAAGCACCGGTTTTTTACGACGGCGATGTGGAAGTCGGCAAGCATCGCCTCGATTTGTTGGTTGAAGATGAAATCGTGGTTGATCTCAAGGCCATCAGCGAATTGCAGGACGTGCATTTCGCCATAGTTAAGTCGCAGTTGCGCGCGGTGAAACGAAAGCACGGTCTGCTTTTGAATTTTGCCAAAGTGACGCTCGAAATTAAACGAGTGATCGCCGGATAAAGAGACCCAGAAAATTTAATAATGAAACCAAGAAACCATGAAGTTGAAAAAGCCAGTCGAATAATTCGACTTGGTTGGCGAATATTCTTCATTTGCTTTTCCTCAGAAATTTCCTGGTTTCCTGGTTTCCTAATAAAAAATCCAATTTCCTAATCTCATGCTCGGCGAGCAAATCATCAAAGGCATGGCGGTAACCGCC
>DMQW01000068.1:2159-4678 GCA_003455565.1 Limisphaerales bacterium | reverse complement strand
GCGGTTACCATCGCAAGTCCGCCCTGCGGTTGCTGCATCGTCCGCTGGGCGGCCGGGGGCGTAAACGTTCCGGTCCGAAAATCATTTATGATCCGGCGGAACGGTTGCCCGTGCTCAAGCTGGTGTGGCTGGCGAGCGACCAGTTGTGCCGCAAACGGCTCAAGCCCGCCCTGCCGGAATGGCTGGCCCATTACGAGCGGCGCACCGCGCCGCTGACCGAGGCGGTTAAGAAAAAACTGCTGGCGATCAGTCCGGCGCAGTTGGATCGCGTCTTGCAACCCGTGCGCGGGCGGCATCCGCGCAAAGGCCTGGCGACCACCCGCCCCGGCACGTTGCTGCGCGGACAGGTGCCCACGCGCGGCGGGCCGCCGGACACCCGCAAACCCGGTTCGGTCGAGGCCGACACGGTGGCCCATTGCGGCGACATCACGGCGGGGGACTACGTCAATTCACTAACGTTCACCGAGCGGTTCAGCGGCTGGCCGGCGAACCGCGCCGGCTGGAACAAAAGCCGCCACGCCCTCCTCGGCCAGTTAACGGAACTGGAAGCCAAGGCCCCTTTTGAGCTGAAAAACTTCCACCCCGACAACGGTTCGGAGTTTCTTAACTGGGCGTTGTATGCGCATCTGACCGGCCGGAAAATGAAAGGTCCCTTCACCCGCAGCCGGGCGTATCGCAAGAACGACAACGCGCACTGCGAACAGAAGAACTGGACGCACGTGCGGCAGCTCTTCGGACCTGAACGGTTTGAGCAGCCCGAACTGGTGGCGCTGATGAATGACCTGTATGCCAACGAATGGCGCCAGTTCACCAACCACTTCAAGCCGACCTTCAAGCTGCTGAAGCGGGACAAACGCGGGCGCAAGACGGTGCGGATTTACGAGCCGACGCCGCAGACCCCGTATCAACGGCGGCTGGACTGCCCGGACATTGACGCCGCCAGCAAGACCAGGCGGCGCCAAGAACATGGCCAGTTCGACCCGTTCGCGTTGAAGAAAAACATTGAACGAAAACTCCAGAACTTCTTCACTGTGCTCAGTCACATGGATGGTGAGCCAACCAAAACCTGATGGCCCCACCCTTCGGTAACATTTAGCCGTGAGTCAACTCGCGCCCGACCACTCTGGACAAAGGCAGCAACGGCCACTGGAACGGCTGGTGCCCAATCCCAAGTTGAAATTTATGGAGCAGTGCCGGGAGGCGATGCGGTTTCACCGGCTGGCGTTGCGCACAGAAGAGGCGTATTTGCAATGGATCAAGCGGTTTTTGGTGTTTCACAGGGAAAAAGCTGAAAAGCTGAAACCTGAAAGGCTGAAACCTGAAAGGGTGAAAGTTGAAAGCAGAAATGGGGCGGCTGCCCAACAACATCGAACATCGAACATTCAACATCCAACATCGAATGAGGGCGGCGGGAGCGGGGGGCAAGCTGGGGACTCAGAGCGTTCGTCCCTCCGGGGTTGGCGGCGGCCGGAGGAGATGGGCGAGCCGGAGGTGCAGGCGTTTTTGACGCATCTGGCGGCGGAACGGAATGTGAGCGCGTCCACCCAGAATCAAGCGCTGGGGGCGTTGCTGTTCATGTATCAAAAGGTGCTGGGGCGGGAGCTGACGTTTATGGAGGGTTTTGACCGGGCGCAGCGGCGGCCGAAGGTGCCGGTGGTGTTGAGCAAGGAGGAGGTGCAGCGGCTGTTGTCGGCGGTGCCGGAGAAATACCGGTTGTTTTGCCAGTTGCTTTACGGGACGGGGATGCGGTTGATGGAGGGGTTGCGGTTGCGGGTGAAGGACATTGATTTTGCGCGGAATCAGATTGTGATTCATGCAGGCAAGGGGGACAAGGACCGGGTGACGATGTTGCCGGACCGGCTGAAGCTTGAACTCCAACGGCATCTGCAACGGGTGAAGTTATGGCATGAACAGGATCTGGCGGCGGGGCTGGGAAGGGTCTGGTTGCCGGGGGCGTTGCAGGTGAAGTATCCGGGCGCGGAACGGGAATGGGTGTGGCAATGGGTGTTTCCCGCCGCGTCATTGTCGGGCGATCCGCAAAGTGTGAGTCCCGGCTTCGACACCTCACCCTCACCTCACCCCGACCCTCTCCCTTCCCTCCGAGGGAGCGGAGAGGGAGGAAGGACTTTGCGGCGGCATCATTTGAATGAGTCGAGTGTGCAACGGGTGATGAAGGTGGCGGTGGGGCTGGCGCAGATTGACAAGCGGGCGAGTTGCCACACGTTGCGGCATTCGTTCGCGACGCATCTTTTGGAGGCAGGTTATGATATTCGGACGTTGCAAGAGTTGCTCGGCCACAAAAATGTGACGACGACGCAGATTTACACGCACGTCATGCAGAAGCCGGGGCTGGGGGTCAGGAGTCCGCTGGATGGGTGAGGGGCTGGGGGGAAAGCAGAAATTCTGAAAGCTGAAATACTAAAACCTGAAATACTAAAACATGAAAGGCTGAAAGCGGAAATGCTCAAAGTTGAAAGCAGAAATGGGGCGGCTGCCCAACAACATCGAACATCGAACAT
>DMQW01000068.1:0-1889 GCA_003455565.1 Limisphaerales bacterium | reverse complement strand
ATCGAACATCGAACATCGAACATTCAACATCGAACATCGAATGAAGGAGGGAAGATGGCGGCGGTCGCAGACGCGCCGCTACAGGGCTGGCGGCAGCGGGATGGCGTTATTGGAAGCCGGTTCGGCAAACGGCAGGCGGTGCTGCACCTCTTGGGTAAAACCGATCTGGCCGAGGAAGGAAATGAAACTGGCCAGCCCGCCGAAGGGGGAGATGGCCTTGGGCGTTTCGTCCAAAACCAGCCTGGCATCGCCAAAGAGCGGGGTAATTTCGGTGCGGGTCGTTTTGTGCAGGGTCGGGCCGGGTGGTTTAAGCATCAATCCCTATGCCCACAGCCCTTCCCGCAAAGCGCCCCTTTTTTCCATTTCGGAGTTCGGGCTTAGTTATTAGATGTCTGGGGAGTTTTTAAACCTAACAAATACGACTGAAGTTTCAACGTGGCATAAACTGGCCACCGGCCAAATGACGTTCAAAATTGCACCACCAATTCGCGGGGAACAACGTCGTTTTGAAAATGAATCCAAAGCAGCCGTTCTTTCGCAGAGTATTCAAATGTCGTCAAAATTTTCCCATCCAATGTCACTGCACGCGGAGCTTTGATTGATTCCAAAAGCATTATGGCCGGAGTTCCACCCACACCTTCGACCGTGAAACTGATTTGATCGCGCGTCTGCCCGCTGGGCAGAGCCTTGCACGCTGAAGCCAGCAAATGCGGCCGGTTGGTGCGGGCAGCATCGAGGTCGAGTAAAAACCAGCGGGAGCCGGGAGCAATTGAAACGTCGTTTTGAACGCGCAATTCAGAATCGAAGAGATTGACAAAGCGCCCAGGCAACATGTGCGGCTTGCTGTCAATGGATTCATCAAGTCCGGCGGCGATGAGATATGGGCCGCGCCGGAGCAGAAGATGATTTGTTTCACGCCATTTCAGGCCGGCTTTTTCGGCAGCGAGTCTGGTTGCCGCCACGACTTGCGCCGCGCCTTGCGCACTGGCTGAAAGTTCGGCGGGCCGTTCGCGCAGCCAAATCAAACCGCCCTTGTTAATCTGGACGAACTTGTTCGTCGTGGCTGATTCACCAAGTCCCATCAGTTCGAAGAGATGTTCGCGTGGCGTCGCATAATTTTTTCCGTCGCTGTTCCACCAATCACGAACTTTTAGATAAGGATCGGCGTCCCGGTCGCAAACGATCAGCACGCCACCGTGTTTCACCCAGTCAACCAATGGCGCGTGGACTTCAGGCGACAGCGCTTTCTGTCCGTCGTAGCTCAAAAGCAGGATGCGAAAATTATCCAAGTAATGAGGCGCAGTGACGTTTTCAAGCTGGACGGGCATGACGGGCAAACCGTGCTTGAGCAGCGGCATCGCCAGACCATAAACATTTCCCAGGTGAGGATCACTCGGCGTCGGCTGACCGCGTTGAAACATAAGCGAATCGCTGACGAGCACGCCGATGCCGGTCGTTCCGCAATCCCATTCAACGCGCGGTTGCTTCATATCATTGAGCGCGTTGAAGACCGTCTGCAACTCGGTGGCGTAGGCCGGCGGAATCGGCTTGCGGTCTTCGGCCTTGGCCGAACGCGGATAGTGGCCGCCAAAAACCCGTTCCGGCCACGGAGCGACTTCAAATTGCGAAACCTCCGGCTGGAACAACGAAGCCGTCAAGGTGGATTCCCAGTTACTGCGGTAATCCGTCCAATCGTGATTTGGATTGTCTTCAATCGGATCGTTCAAATACCAGACGGAACGGCCGGTGGCACGGACGAGATTTTGCATCGCACCGTATTCAAGGAAGGCAGTTTCAAACGTGCGCGAACGCACTTCGCCGCGATAGCGATTGGGTTCGCGCGAAGTGCCGGTCCAAACTTGGGCAATGTAGCCGTCGCAGCCGTTGAG
>DMQW01000374.1:1439-3115 GCA_003455565.1 Limisphaerales bacterium | reverse complement strand
TGGATTCCCGACGGCTACAAAGACACGCCCGCTGACCGCAACGCACCACGCGCACGATTGGCCGAATCACTTGACGCAATTTTCAAAAAACCAATTTCACCAAAACTGAATCTCGATGCGGTCGAACCAAAGTTGTTCGGCATCGGCAGCGAAAGTTTTGTGGTCGGCTCGCATGAGTTTTATCTCGGCTACACCGTCAGCCGAAAGAAACTGCTGACGCTCGACGCCGGTCATTATCATCCGACCGAAAGCATCGCGGACAAAATTTCCAGCGTGATGCAGTATTTGCCGGAAATTCTTTTGCATGTGAGCCGTGGCGTCCGCTGGGACAGCGACCATGTTGTGATTTTGAACGACGACCTGCTGGCTATCGCGCGCGAGATCGTCGCGAATGGTTTTGAAAAGCGCGTCCACATCGGTCTGGATTATTTTGACGCGAGCATCAATCGCGTGGCGGCGTGGACGATTGGCACGCGCAACATGATTCGTGCTTTGCTCATCGCGTTGCTGGAACCGCCGGCGATCAAAACGGCGGAGGCGCGCGGCGATTTCACCACGCGACTGGCGTTGCAGGAAGAGGCGAAGACGCTGCCGTTTGGCGCGGTCTGGGATTTTTACTGCGCGAGCAAAAAAGTTCCCGTCGGCGAAAACTGGCTGGCGGAAGTGAAGCGTTACGAAAAAGAAGTTTTGTCGAAGCGTCAATAGTTCGAAACCAAACTAACAACCAACTAAAATATTATGGGAGCAAATGCATTTCTCGGCGTATTCCTGCACTGGTGCGGCGGCCTGGCGTCCGGCAGTTTTTATGTGCCTTATAAGGGCGTAAAAAAATGGTCGTGGGAAACTTACTGGCTAGTCGGCGGATTTTTCTCGTGGATCATCTGCCCGTGGTTGTTTGCTTATTTCATGACGAATGATTTGTTCGACGTGTTGAGGCAACAATCCGCCGGCACGCTGGCGTGGACGTATTTTTTCGGACTGCTGTGGGGTTTGGGCGGGCTGACGTATGGTTTGACGATGCGTTATTTGGGATTGTCGCTGGGCACGGGCGTGGCGCTGGGATATTGCGCGGCGTTCGGCACGCTGGTGCCGCCGATCTTCAAAGCGCTGACGCCGAATTTTTTTGTGTTCGCGAACAGCCCGAGCATTGTGGAAATCGCCCAATCCACTGCGGGCAAAGTCACGCTGGCGGGCGTCGGCGTTTGTCTGCTCGGCATCGCCATCGCGGCGCTGGCCGGTTTTACCAAGGAACGCGAAATGCCCGAGGAACAAAAAAAGAAATCCATCAAGGAATTCAACTTCAAAAAAGGAATTCTGGTCGCCACTTTTTGCGGCATCATGAGCGCCTGTTTTGCCTTTGCGTTGCAAGCGGGCAAAGGCATCAACGTTGCGTCAGAACTGGCCGGCACGAATAAAATCTGGACCGGCCTGCCGACGCTTCCGGTGTTGTTGCTCGGCGGCTTCACGACGAATTTTATCTGGTGCGTTTTGCTGAACATAAAAAATCGCACCGGCTATCAATATCTCGCCTCGCACGTCAAAGCAGAACACGCGCGTCATGGCGGCAGCGGCGGCGGCGAACATGATCCGGCGGAAACTGCCGCAGCGGGCAACGCGGCGGCGGATTTGAAAATTCCTGTGCTGCCGAATTATCTTTTTTCCGCGCTGGCGGGCAC
>DMQW01000374.1:0-1291 GCA_003455565.1 Limisphaerales bacterium | reverse complement strand
CTGCACATGGCGAGCATCATTATATTCGCCACGATGTGGGGCTGGATTTTCCACGAATGGAAAGGCTCCAGCAAAAAAGCGCATCTGCTCATCGGTGGCGGCATCGCCACGCTCGTGCTATCCACAGCCGTCATCGGTTTGGGAGCGGCGATGAATGGCGGCAAATCATTCCACGACATTCTCAAGTTGCTCTTGGGCCAGTCGTAAAATGCAACGTCATGCGTTCAAGATGAAGTTGAAGCCGGGCGTCGTGGCGGAATATAAAAAGCGGCACGACGAAATCTGGCCGGAACTGGCGGCGAAATTGAAGGCGGCGGGCGTTTCTGATTACTCGATTTTTCTCGATGAGGAAACGCTCACGCTGTTCGCCGTGCAAAAGCTGGGCGAGATAAATTCCGCCGCCGCGTTGCCCAATTCACCGATTGTCCGCAAATGGTGGGATTACATGTCACCGTTGATGGAAACGCATCCAGACAATTCACCGGTTGCCGTGCCGCTCAAGGAAGTTTTCCACCTCGACTGATTTCAAATCTGAAAATCCAGCGCGATGTTTTTGTCCAACTTGCTCAAGACACGCATGTCGAGACCGTCGTAAATCACCAATGAATTCGGCTGGACGCTGTCCATGATGAACACGTTGCCGCCGATGGTGCTGCCCGCACCGATGATCGTTTCGCCGCCGAGAATCGTCGCGCCGGGATAAATCGTCACGTGGTCCTCGATGGTCGGATGCCGGCGCTTGCCGCGCAATTTTTGTCCGCCCGCCGTGGACTTCGCGCCGAGCGTCACGCCGTGATACATCTTCACATGATTGCCGATGATGGCCGTCTCGCCGACGACCGTGCCGGTGCAATGATCCACAAAAAAGTGCGAGCCAATCTTCGCGCCCGGATGCAGATCCATGCCCGTGCGTGCGTGCGCCCACTCGCTCATGATGCGCGGGATGAGCGCGACATTTTTCAAATACAACTCATGTGCCAGCCGCTGCACCGCGATGGCCTCGACGAACGGATACGAAACCAAAACCTCCTCCTTGCTCGCCGCCGCCGGGTCGCCATTGAACGCCGCCTCCACGTCCGTCTGCAAAATTTCGCGGACGCGCGGCAGGCTGCCGAGAAATTCCACCGTCAACTTGTGCGCCTCGCCGGTGATGTCTTTTTTGGCAAGACCGTCCGGCGGATTATATTCCAGGCTCTTGCGGATTTCGTCCTCCAGTTTTCCGAGAATCGAATCCAGCAACGCCGCCGTCTCCATCTTGATTTCCGACGAGTGGATCAATTTTTCATCGAAG
>DMQW01000138.1:6608-10074 GCA_003455565.1 Limisphaerales bacterium | reverse complement strand
GCGCACACGGCAAAACCGTCGAGCTTGGGCATCATCACGTCGAGCAGGATAAGGTCGGGCTTCTCGGCAAGCGCACGTTCGAGGCCGCTCTCGCCGTCGGCGGCGGTGAGCGCGCGGTAGCCCTCCGCCGCCAGCAAATCCGCCAGCGCCGTGCGCATCGGCGTTTCGTCTTCGATGATCAAAATGCGTTCCATGATTATTTTTTTACCGGCAACTCAATGGTGAACCGGCTGCCTTTGCCAACTTCGCTTTGCACAGTCACGCGTCCGCCGTGCGCTTCCGCGATATGTTTCACAATGCTCAAGCCGATTCCAACACCTTGCGTCTCGCGGCGCAATTCGGAACCACGCCGGTAAAACCGCTCAAAAATCTTTTCATGCTCCGCCGCCGGAATGCCAGGGCCGTGGTCGGAGACGGTCAGATTGAAGGTTGAAAGTTGAGGGTTGAGAGTGGCCGCGCCTTTTTGATTTTGTATTTCAATTCCCACCGTCACGGTTTCGCCCTTCGCCGAATGTTTGATGGCGTTGTCAATCAGGTTGACCAACGCCTGCTGGATCGCGCGGCCATCCACATTCAATTCGATGTTGGGTGTTGGATGTTGGGTGTTGAATGTTTCCAGTTTCACGCCCTTTTCCGTCGCATAAGGCTCCATGAGTTTCACCGTGGTCTGGGTCAGGGCGGCGAGATCCGTCGGCTCGAATTCATATTGTTTGCGGCCCTGTTCAATGCGCGAGAAGTCCAGCACGTTCTCGATGAGCGACGAAAGCCGGCGACATTCCTGCACGATGAAACGGAAGTATTCGTTTTGTTTCGCGGGTTCTGGAATTTTCCCGCGCTCCAGATTTTCCGCCATGAGCCGCACGGAGGCGATGGGCGCGCGCAACTCGTGCGACACGCTGGAGACAAAATTGGATTTCATCTCGCCAAGCTGCTGCTCGCGGCGGAAAGCGCGGTAGGCGGTGATCAAACCAATCACCGCCGCCAGCGCCGACAACACAATCAATGCACCAAACAGCAGCGTGCGCCGGCTTTGGCGGGCGTATAAAATTTCCGGGCTGGCCAGCGAGACGCGGATGCGAAACGGATAAGCGTGCTCGTTGAGCGGAAGGTCTTTCCAGACTCCGCCCGCCTGACCCAGCACCGGCAAACCGCTGTTCGTGGCCACGCCGATTTGACTGCGCGACAAGGTGATTTCCTTTCCGGCCATTTCAAATTCCACCAGCGCGTAATGCGGCAGAGAAATTTCCGATTTGCGCACCGCCGAGGCAAGCGACTTCTCCACCACGGCCTGCGGAAACATCAGATGGCTGTAAAAAGCGGCTTGCGGCGGCACGGAATTGGTCGAGGTCATCCGGCGATCGCCCAGCACGAGCAAAAATTTCCCGATGCGGGAATCTACCCAGAACGGCGCGGTGTTCCAGGTGTTCGTCGGGTGCTGCTCCCGAAAATCTTCCATCACTTGCCGGGCCGCTGCGTCCGCGTCCCACCAGGCTTTCAACGTTGCCGCATATTGTTCCAGCGAAGTTCCCCGCACGACCCGTTCTGTTTCGGCGATGAGAATCGGCGAAAAAAAGGAGGCGCGATATTGAATCATCCAGGCAACTGTGTGGTAGCGGATAAAATTCTCCGGCAATCCCGCGCCATCCGGCAACCGGTGCAAGGCTTGATAACAAATCAATTGTCCTACCGGCAATCCGGCTTCAGTAGGTTGATCTGAATAACCCCATAGTGATCTGGAAGATTCGGCGATTTGTGCGGCGGCCTCGCTGGCGGTCATGCCCTGCGTTTTCGCCAGCAGCAAAAGATATTCTGCATTCGCCCGTGCGCCTTTGGGCGGTTTCGACGCGATGAATTTCTGGATGGCAGCCTGCGCGGCGGAAAAATCCTTGGTGTTGAATTCGGATTCCTTCGCGGCCTGCCAAAGCTGCTGCTGTTCGGGATTCAACTGCCCCAGCCAATCTGGTGGTTGCGGCGGCATCATTTCCGGGTGCGCAGCCAAATAACTGTTGGCATCTGTTGGTGGCAGCGTGGCCAGATTAATTTCAGGATTCGCCTGCTGCCATTCTTTGATGCGCTGCCATTCAGCGTCTTCCGTTTGCCTGCCGCCCGACCAGCTTGACAGACCCAAATCAGCCGAACGGTTGGCATGAAGGCTAAAACTCACATTGCGGTAGTCGCGCAACTGCGCGACACCTTCCGTGCCGATGGTCAGCGCGAGCCGTTGTGCGAGGATTTCGCCGGAGTCGCGCGCCTCCTGTTCCGCGAGCAGCCGGTCCTGCCGCAGCGAATACAAACCGAAACACGCCAGCCCCGCCACCGGCAGCAAAATCAAAATCGCCTGCCAGAAAAATGCCGGTGTCGGACGTTTCGGATTTTTCTCCGCGAAGCCGGGTTCCTCCCGCATTTTTCGCCGGGCTTGGAGGCATTGAAAAAAACAGATTCCAAAACACACGGCGAAGCAGCCCGGCGACAAAAACTTTTTGAGCAACGACTGGTCGTGCCGTTGAAAAGCGGCGACCACCATCATCACAAGCACGATCCCAAAATAGATGCAAACGCCACGCGCGCGGACGTAACGCGTCCGCCAGTCATCCGTAACCGCCGGGCGCAGTCGCCGGCCAATGAGCAAAGCCAGCGCAAAGACCAGCAGCATCAAAAGCAGGAGAATCGTCCAGATGTAAGTTCCGTCAGACATGATTTCGTTGCCGGTGAAGCGACTGGCGCATGAGTTTCATTACCCGCAGCCTGCCGTGGCGGCAAGATTCAGTTGTCACGGTTTTGCAAAATCGTCCGGCTGAAACGCCCGCCCGCCCCGGTGAATGTCTATTGGAAGTGACGACTGCCAGCATCATCGGGCGATTGCCGCGTTGAGTTTCGCGGTCAAGGCTTTCGCCTCGGCTTCGCTGAAGCTGCCGGTAATCTGGCACTTTCCGCCAGAAATTTCCGACTGGATAGCGGGCGCGGTCATAAGTTTCCCGTCAATGATGATGGCGAGACGTTGGTGAAGATGTTCCCGCGTGACCTTGGCAAATTCTTTCCGCCCGGCGCTGGTGAAGGTGATTTCGATTTGCCGATCGCCTTGCGGACCTGTGTTCAATTGGGCTGACTGCAAAGCGGTCTGATCCAGTAAAACCGATTTCTGAACGTAAACCTCCTCTTGGCGGACTTGGCCGACGGCTGGGATTTTTTCCAGGCGAATCATTTTTTCAGCGTCATCCGCTGGCGCATCAACCACCAGCCGCATTTGAAAAAACGACGCCTTGGCCAGCGGCGCGAACGGACTGGCGGACTTGGACTTGAATTGTTCGGCCATGTCCAGCACCAGCCGGGCGTCCGCCGCACGGTTCTGGTTTTTTAGAAAATCCGTGTAGCGCTTGACCGCTTCGGGCGAACTCGGACACAGCGCGCACGCTTGACGGAACGCAAAATCCGCAGCGTATGCCATGCGTTCCTTTTCAGCGGCGGT
>DMQW01000138.1:0-6457 GCA_003455565.1 Limisphaerales bacterium | reverse complement strand
CGCTTGACGGAACGAAAAACCCGCAGCGTATGCCATGCGATCCTTTTCAGCGGCGGCGGTGGCGTGGTCCCCCCGCCACGCGTAAAGGCCGGCGATGGAACTGCGCAGTTTGGAAAACATCCTGCTCGCATAATCGTTTTGCACAAAGCGCGGGTCGCCGGTGAAACCGCTCAAGTCGTGCCGCAGAAAAACTTTCTCCGCAAATGCGGTGATCTCCTGGACGGACGTGTCGTCCTTCAGCCAGCCGCCAATCATTCCCGGCACAATCTTTTGCCAGTAGTCGCGGTCCTGCTGCACCATTGCCTCGGACAATTCCGTCAATGGCTGCCGGTTGATTTTGAAAATCAGTCCGTGCGGTTCGAGGTTCGGATACATCCAGTCGAGCGGAAAACTTTCCTCGATGAAAAATTCGCGGCCGGGATTTTTGTCGAAGATGATTTTGACGAGCAGCGCGTTGATTTCCATCACGGCGGTTGCTCCGCTGACTTGCACCCGGCCCTCCGTGACTTTGATGTTTTCGCCCGGCTTGAGTTTGTTTTCCTTCAGCCGAACCTGCGCGCCGGCGACGTAATCCTCGAAACACTTTTGTGAATCTTTGCCGGTGGGAATGTAGAGAACATTGGTTGCAATTGGATTTGAGCCGTCAGTTTTTTGTTGGCTAATGCGGAATTGAACGCCGACCATCAGGGCTCTAACGCGATCGTTGCGTTGCAGCGCAAACACTTTTGCCATCTCGTTGGCAGCATTCCATTGCGGATCGTCCTTGTTGATTGTCAACGCTTCCAGCTTCTTCACTGCTTCCGACCACTTGGCACTCAAGGCTTGAAACGCGCCATCCGTGCGGCATGCCTCGGCCAGTTGGAAGAATAGTTCCTTGTCTTCTCCATAAGTATTTCGCAGATACTCCAGATAGGTCCCATCCGCCAGCGCGTTTTGGGTCAGGGTGAAAAACGGATCGCCCTGCACATGGGATTTCTGCATCGCCGTGATGATGAAACGCCCGGGATCAGTCCCGCCAAAATAAATGCTGCCGGCGGGAATAGACTGAATGACCTCATCGCCAAATAATTTGGAATATTTTTCGTCCCCGACCGCAAACGCTTCGATTGCGCCGTAAGTTTCCCTCATTGGTTGCAACCACATTCCATGCGGGTATCCATTGGTGGACTTGCTTAAACCAAGGGTGTGCGCTTCCATCTCCGACCAAATATTGGTCACGGTCGGCCAATCGCCTTTGTCGGCGGCGGCAAAAAAAGGCTGACAATCCGGACGCACCAGCTTGGAACCGTCGCTGGCATTGGCATAATATTTGGCAAAATCTGTTTCATCGGCTTCGATCAATGTTCCTTCCTGCGCCTTTTTTTCCGCGACGAAGTGTTTTAATTGTTCGGCCACCTTGGAATTTTTCAGCGACCATGCTTGGGGAGAATTGTCGGCGGCGTAACTTCCGATCAGCCAGCCCAGACTCAAAAAGGCCGCAACCAGGCATGCAACCGTCAGCTTGGCAATCCGGCTCCGATTGCGCCGGCCATCAAGGATCGCCTCGACCCGCTGTTCCAAACCCGACGGACGCGCCATCGCAATTGCTGCCGCCTGCGGCATGCGCCGGAAACTTCCAGCGATGTCCACCAGATGACCCGCGTAGTCCGACGCCTTGCAGCCGCCGTTCAAAACCAGATCGTCGCACGCCCGCTCGCGCTCGATGCACATTTGCCGCGCCGCGAGCCACACCAGCGGATTGAACCAGTAAAATGCGCAGACAATGCTTGCGGTGATTTGCGTCAGGCAATCCCAGCGCTTCACATGCGCCAGTTCGTGCAGCAAGACAACCCGCCGTCTTTCCGCCGGCCAGCGCGCGGCTTCTGCAGGCAGCAAAACAACTGGATGCCGCCAGCCCCACGTCAGCGGCATCACGTCGTCCGCCGATTGCAACAACGTCACGGCTCGCGGCAAACGCAAGGTTTCGCGGGCTTCTGCGAGCAATTGCGTCCAATCTGCATCGTCCAGCGGTTGCACGTTGCGGGAAAAATGGCGGAGGCGAAATTGTCCGACCGCCACGGAAATCAAGACCAACGCCGCGCCGGCGAGCCACGCGGCCAATCCGAATGCCATCCAATCTGCGTTGAAATGGGCGGCAACTTTTCTGACGCTGCTTGTCGGATTTTGATTCGCGGCGGAAGTTTCCGTGACGGCTGGCGATTTTTGCGCGATGGTTTGGGGCGCAAGTTCCAGCGCGAGTGAAATTTGATTGCCCGAACTGGAACCGGCTGAAATTGCCCACAGCGGCCGCTGTAACGCCTGCGGCGTAAAATTCAGCAACGGCAGGCACGGCAAACTGGCCACGGCCAAAAACCAGATCAAGTGCCGGGTCGCCGCCGAAGCGCGCCGCGCCAGCGCGCAAACGCCGCCGGCCAGCGCCAGCATGACAAAACTTTTCAGCAGCGCGTCGAAAAACCACGCCGCAAAATGGGAGTTCGGAATAAAATTTGAAAGGTTTTCAATTGATGGATTCATGTCAACGTCCCTCCTTCTTGGCTTGTTTGATGAGCTGTTGCAGTTTGTTCAACTCCGCATCCGAAAGCTGCGTGTCGTGGGTTTCCAACAGCGCGGCCATGGCTTGCGTGGCGGACCCTTGGAAAAAAGTTGAGACGAGCCGTTTCAAGGCGGACCGGCTGGCGGTTTCGCGCGACACGCACGGCAGATAAACATAGCGCTGGCCGTCCTGCCGGTGTTTGACGTGGCCTTTCTCCTCCAAAATCCGCAGCAGCGCGCGCACGGCGGAATAACCCGGCGCGTCCGGCAGGTCGGCGCGGATTTCGGCGGCCGTGGCGGCTTCGCGGGTGTGCAAAACGTCCATGATTTGACGCTCACGGCGGCTGAAATGATGTTCGCGGCTCATGTGAAGTGCTAAATTTTTAGCATACTCCAGAAAACCGGTTGCGTTTTGCGGGCCTCGCCGCGCGGGCCGTCCGGTTTTTAATTGCACGCCCTGAAAATCGTCTGGTTCAACCTGCCGCCCGCCCGCGTCAGCGTGTTTCGGAAGTGCGCGAAAAATTATTTAAACTTGATGGCGGGATTCCCCAATTCAGTCACGAGCTGGCGCAATTGACCGTTGTCTTTCATTTCAGGTATTTTCGCCGCCGTTTCCGCAACCAGAAGTGCATCAGCCCGACGGTTCTGGCTTGTCAAAAGAGCCACATACCGGAACACCGTTTCCAGCGAATAGGGGCACAATGCCCAGGCCTGACGGAAGGCAAAATCAGCCGCGTCGTTCATACGCTTTTTCTCCGCGTCGTCGTGCGAATTCCGGGCGCGCCAGGCGTAGAGGCCGCCGATGGAACTCCGCAATTTGGAAAAATTTTCGCACCAGTATTCACTTTGAACAAACTGCGGGTCGCCGGCAAATCTGCTCAAATCCTTTTTCACATGGATTTTTTCCGCGAACGCGGCGACCTCTCCAATCGTCGTGTCCGGTTTCAGCCAGCCACCAATCATCGGCGTCAGATATTTTGTCCAGTAATCGCTGTCGCGCTGAACAACTTCATCGGACAACGCCGACAACGGCTGCCGGTTGATTTTCATGATCAAACCGTGCGGTTCAAGATACGGATACATCCATTCCAGTGGAAAACCTTCCACGATATAAAATTCGCGGTCGGGATTCTTGTCGAAAATGGTTTTCGTCAACAGCTCTCTGACTCCTATCACAGCCATCTGACTCCTCAATTGGATTAGTCCGTTTGAATCCAGCCTGACATCCTCGTCGCCGGACTGGAGTTGTCTTGGCTCGTTGGGAAATTGCTGATCGTGAGAAAGACGGCGCTGCGCATCCGTCATGTAATCTTGAAGGCACTTTTGCAAGTCTTCGTCGGTGAGCGTATGGATTTTCCCGCCATACATCGCCCGCAGATAGCGCAAATAGGTTGCATCGGTGAGCGGATTTTGCGAGAGCATGAAAAACGGTTTCCCGTCCGCATGAGATTCCATCAATGCCGTGACGACAAACCGTCCCGGATCAGCTCCGCCAAAATAAATGCTGCCGGCCGGGATGGATTGGATGATGTCATTGCCGAAAGCAATCGCATACTTGTCCCCCGGCGGAAACGTCCAAAACACGCCATCGGCATCCAGCGTCGCCGACCACCAGCTTCCTAGCAGGCTGCTGTCGCCGTCGAGGCGCTTTCGCATCTGCTGGAAAAGGTTGGTCGCATCCTGCCAGTCGCCCGTTTCGGCGGCCTTGTAAAACGCATCGAAATCCGAAGGCAGCTTATTGCCGTCCTGTTTCGCCAGCGCACGCGCCTGGGTTTCCTGCGCCGCGAGGAATTGCTTCAACTGCGCGGAAGCTCCCGACTTGTCGAGCGACCACGACGATGACGACTTGGCTTGCTTTTTGCCGCACCCGGCCATCAGCAATGCCGCGCCGAGAACCGCCACCAGAAATTTGCCTGTTGTTTTCATAGGTTTGTCATTTTGCGTTTCCATTGAATAGACGCCGCCGCCAAATTTGTATAAATTATCTGCCCGCCGCTGCTCCAGCCGGCAAAAAGACATAATTTAGAATTATTCTAAATCTTGACCAAGTCTGGGCTGACGTCTATTTTGCCCTTGCAATGAACGCGGTCGAGAAAAAATTAGGCAATGAATTCAGCGAACGGCTGAACACCGGCGGCTTTCGTTTCACGCCGCAGCGGCAGCACGTTTATGACGTGGTCATGCAAAAGCGCGACCACCCGACGGCGGAGGAGATTTTCATCCGCACGAAACGCACGATGCCGGAGATTTCCCACGCGACAGTTTACAATTGCCTCGACGCGCTGGTGAAATGTCGTCTCGTTCGCCAAGTTCAGCTTGAACGCGGCGCGACGCGCTTCTGCCCGAACATGGCGGAGCATTGCCATTATTTTTGCGATGCGTGCGGGGAAGTTTTTGATGTGGCGTTGCCGACCGATTCGACCATCATGCCGCGTCCGAAGGGTTTCAAAGTGGATCACTACGACATCGCGGTTCACGGCCTCTGCGCGGAGTGCGCGGGCAAATCGAAAAAATAATTTCACATGAGCACAGCCACCGAGACAATCGAAGATCTGGTCAAGACGGAATACAAATACGGTTTCGTCACCGACGTGGAGACGGAATCCACGCCGCCCGGCTTGAGCGGAGACACCATCCGTTTGATTTCGCATAAGAAGAATGAGCCGGAATGGCTGACCGAATGGCGGCTCAAGGCGTATCGCCATTGGCTGACGATGCCCGAACCGACATGGCAGTTCGTCAAGTATCCAAAAATTGATTTTCAAGACATCACCTACTTTTCTGCGCCGAAACAAAAAGGCGACGCGCCGAAGAGTTTGGATGAAGTTGATCCGAAATTGCTCGAAACTTACGAGAAGCTTGGCATTCCGTTGCGCGAACGCGGTCGGCTGGCTGGCGTCGCGGTGGACGCGATTTTTGATTCCGTTTCCGTCGGCACGACGTTCCGCAAACAGCTCGCGGAAAAGGGCGTTATTTTCTGTTCGTTCACCGAGGCGGTGCATGACCATCCCGAACTCGTTAAAAAATATCTCGGCTCGGTCGTGCCGCACACGGACAATTATTACGCCGCGCTGAATTCCGCCGTTTTCACCGACGGTTCCTTTTGCTACATCCCGAAGGGCGTGCGTTGTCCGATGGAACTTTCCACTTACTTCCGCATCAACGCCGCGAAGTCCGGCCAGTTCGAACGCACGCTCATCATCGCGGACGACGGCGCGTCCGTAAGTTACCTCGAAGGTTGCACCGCCCCGATGCGCGATGAAAACCAGTTGCACGCCGCCGTGGTGGAACTCGTCGCGCTCGACCACGCGGAAATCAAATACAGCACGGTGCAGAACTGGTATCCCGGCGACGAAAACGGCAAGGGCGGCATCTATAATTTCGTGACCAAACGCGGCCTGTGCAAAGGCAGGAACTCGCGCATCACCTGGACCCAGGTCGAGACCGGCTCGGCGATCACCTGGAAATATCCAAGCTGCATTTTGCTCGGCGACCATTCCGTGGGCGAATTTTATTCCGTCGCGGTGACGAACAATTATCAGCAGGCCGACACCGGCACGAAGATGATTCACATCGGCAAGAACACGAGCAGCACCATCATTTCCAAAGGCATTTCCGCCGGACACGGACAGAACAGCTATCGCGGCCTCGTGAAAATCCAGAAAAGCGCCACGAACGCGCGCAATTTTTCGCAGTGCGATTCGATGCTCATCGGCTCGAAGTGCGGCGCACACACGTTTCCGTATATCGAAGTGAAAAACAAGTCGTCGTCAGTCGAGCATGAAGCTTCGACCTCGAAGATTGGCGAAGACCAGATTTTTTATTGCAACTCGCGCGGCCTCGCCACGCAGGACGCCGTGAACATGATCGTGAACGGCTTCTGCAAGGAAGTGTTCAAGGAATTGCCGATGGAATTCGCCGTCGA
>DMQW01000108.1:8537-8715 GCA_003455565.1 Limisphaerales bacterium | reverse complement strand
TATAAGAGACAGACTTTTGGCGCAGCGATTGAAGCCGCGTTCACGCTCACCGTCGGCACGCCGAAAATCGGACTGCTTGCGCAACCGGCGTGGCCGTTCGTCGGGCGGCTGGAAGTGGCGGAGGACGTGGGCTTGATCCCTTGTCCGCACAAGACGGAGCTGAACTGGACGTTGCCGG
>DMQW01000108.1:0-8248 GCA_003455565.1 Limisphaerales bacterium | reverse complement strand
CACATTGCGATTATCGCCGGCAATCTGGGATTTCACGGAGCCGCCGTGCTGACGGCGCGCGGCGCGCAACGCGCGCAGCCGGGACTCGTGACGCTGTTCACGCCGGAAAATATTTTCACGCCCGTCGCCGCGCAGTTGCAATCCGCGATGGTCAATGTCTGGCCGCCGAAAATGAAACTGCCCGAAACTGTCAGCGCCGTGCTGGCTGGGCCGGGACTGGCCGCTGTCGGTTTGCCGGATGAATTGTGCGTGACCGTGCGCGGATGGTGGCGCGATTTGACCTGTCCATTCATCGTGGATGCCAGTGCGTTGGAATTTTTGGAAGCGGGAGATTTCGCTGGAAATCAAATTCGCGTGTTGACGCCGCATCCGGGCGAGGCGGCGCGGCTGCTCAATTCAACCCCGCAAAAAATCCAGGCCGACCGCGTGAACGTCGTGCGCGAACTTTCAAAAAAATTTGGCAACTGCTGGATCGTCTTGAAAGGGCATCAGACTTTGGTGGGTCGCAGCGAAGGAGAAATTTTTGTGAACCCGTCCGGCAACCCGCACCTCGCGCAGGGCGGAAGCGGCGATTTGCTGGCGGGCTATCTCGCGGGGCTGCTCACGCAACCGGCGCTGGCGGCGGACGCGGGCAAGACCATCCGTTACGCGGTGTGGCAGCACGGCGCAGCGGCGGACAAACTTCAAGCCGCGCGCGCGAACTGGACGGTGGAAGATCTGGCGGTTGAACTGGGCAATGCGCGGTGAAACGGTTTTGAAACCGGCCTATTTCCTGGGCCGCTTGAAAACATATTGATACTGGAAGTTTGTTCCCGACTGGTCTTTGAGGATGGCGGTGTAGCTCACCAATTTCCAGCCGGACTGGCCGTATTCATCCAGCACGGATTTGCCTTTGGGATTGTCCGTCGTGCGCGTCCGGTATTCCCACGAAGCGGCGGATGGCGTGGTGGTGCAGCCTGCCAGCATGAGGGCGCCGCAGACGATGAGAAGGAACTGCCTGGCTTTCATATTTTTTACGTTTTGGGCGGGGCGGTGCTTTTGCGTTCCACGAATTCGGCGGCCAGCCGTTTGAGTTGAAATTTTTCGCCGCGAATCAGAAACATCATGGTTTCCAAGGCCGCGACGCCGAGCCGATGTTTTGGCTGGCTCACGGTGGTCAGCGGCACGCGGTAAAATTCCGCCGCCAGAATATTCCCAAAGCCGACGAGGGAAATGTCCTCGGGAATTTTTATTCCCTGCGACAGCAAAGTTTCCGCGCAGCCGATGGCCACGAGGTCGCTCACGGCCTGGATGGCGGTGGGCTGGCAGCCTTCGTTGAGCATCTGCAACGCGGCTTTGGTACCGTCTTCAATGGTGTTGCCCGCCTGAAAAACCAGCTTGTCGTCCACTTCCAACCCGGCTTCGCGCAGGGCGCGGCGATAACCCTCGAAGCGTTCGTGCGCCCACGGCGCGGCGGGCGGGCCGGTGAAATAGGCGATTTTTTTATGGCCGAGGCCGAGGAGATGTTTGGTGGCGTTGTAGCTGGCGATGAGTTCCTCGATCTCGATGCTGACAAAATTTTTGCAGAACGGCGCGGGTGAACCGAGCAGCACGGTGGGGATTTTGCGCGCGACAATCTCCTGATAGATGCGCGCCTCGGCTTCAAACCGATAGACCGGCGTGATGAACAGCCCGTCCACGCGCCGCGCGAGCAGCCGCCAGATGCACTCATCTTCACGTTCGGGCTTGTTTTGGGTTTGCGCCAGCACCACGTCGTAGCCGAGGTCGTGGGCGCGTTCTTCGAGCGCAAAAACGATGCGCGCGTAAATGGGATTCGTCGTGGCGGGAATGACGAGGCCGAAGAGCTTCGTGGTTTTCGTCCGCAACCCTTGCGCGCTGGAATCAGGAACGTAACCCATCTGGTTGGCGAGCGCCTTGATTTTGGCCTTGGTCGCGGCGGAAACGTCCGGCGCGTCGTGCAGGGCTTTCGAGACGGTCATCACCGAGACGCCGATAAGTTGGGCGATGTCTTTGAGTCGAACCATTGGAATTAAAAATTAAAAATTCAAAATGAGCAGGGGACGGACGCCGTGCCGCCATTTTCATTTCAGAAATAAGTTCCACGCCAGTGCAGTTTGCGGCGCATGGCCTCCAAAAACGAACTGTTGGCCAGCCGCACCAGCCGCACCGTGCTTTTGCTGCGGCGGATCGTCACCTCGTCGCCGGCGTCCAGTTCGCCGACCATCTGGCCGTCGGCGTTCAAGAAAGTGGTCGGCACGGAGTTGATGGTTTTCACGCGAATGGTCGCGGACAGCGGCAGAATAATGGAACGGTTCGAGAGCGCGTGCGGACAGATTGGCGTGAGCGCAAAAACCTCCGCCGTGGGCAAAACAATCGCGCCGCCCGCCGCGAGCGAATAGGCCGTGGAACCGGTCGGCGAACTGACGATCAAACCGTCGCTGCGATAGCGCGTAATGGGTTCGCCGTTCACGCTCACGTCCAGCGCGATGAGCCGCGAGACGGCGCCCCGGCTGATGACGATGTCATTGAGCGCGATGGCATGGACTTTGCGCCCGCGACAGACGCCGGTGACTTCGATGAGCGCGCGGGATTCAAAATTAAATTCGCCGTGCCAGAGCCGTTTCAGCGCGTCGGCCAGTTTGTCCGAGGCCACGGCGGTGAGAAAACCGAGGCCGCCGATGTTGACGCCGAGCAGGGGCGTCCTGGAACCGGCGATCTGCCGCGCGGTGCGCAGCATCGTGCCGTCGCCGCCGAAGACGAGCAGCAAATCCGATTCGCACGCGAGTTCGGCGGCGTTGGAGCGGATTTCGCATTTCAATTTCGCCAGCCGGGCGGTGGCGGCGTCGCAGATGATTTTGCGTCCGGCGCGCTGGAGGAGGCGCGCGGCGGCACGGACGCTGGCGGCGCAGGCGGATTTATCCGCGTTGCCGATGAGGCCGATGCGTTGGAAATGGTCAGCGTTTTTTTTCAATCAACACCAGAAATTCTTTGTTGCCGGCGGGGCCGAGCAGGGGAGATTCAACCACACCGCGCCAGCAAAGGCCAGTCTGCGCCGCGACAAATTCTTTCAACTCGGCGATCACGCGTTCATGCACGACGGGGTCGGTGATGACGCCGCGGCCTTTGTCGGCCTCGGCCTTGCCCGCTTCAAATTGCGGTTTGATGAGCGCGACGATTCTGCCATCGGGTTTCAACAGCGGCACGGCGGGCGGCAGGATTTTTTTCAGCGAGATGAACGAGCAGTCAATGACGGCGAGGTCGGCGGGCGCGGGAAATTGTTCCGGTTTGAGATAACGCGCATTGGTTTTTTCCATGACCACCACGCGGTCGTCACGGCGGAGTTTCCACGCGAGCTGCCCCTGGCCGACGTCCACGGCAAAAACTTTTGCCGCGCCGTGCTGCAACAGACAATCGGTAAAGCCGCCGGTGGACGCGCCAAGGTCGAGCGCGGTCAAACCTTTCACATCAAGTTGAAAATGTTCCAGCGCTTGTTCGAGTTTGTGGCCGCCACGGCTGACGAATTTTTCCGGCGCGATCAAAACAATTTCGTCCGCCGCTTGAACGGCGTCGCTGGCCTTGCTGGCGGGATGGCCATTGACGCGGACCTGACCGGCAAGGATGGCGCGTTTGGCGCGTTCGCGGCTGTCGCAGAGGGCGCGTTCGACGAGGGCCTGATCAAGTCGGGTCATGGAAGCAAGTTGCCGGAAAACCGGTAATTCGACAAGACCAGTCGTTCAGGACTGTCCCCTTTTAAATTTCCTTGGTCGGTTGAGGAACATCAATTTGAGCAGGTCAGCATTGTCGAAGTCCTTGGGATTGCGTTCGAGGAAAGCCATCGTTGCGAGTCCGGCCGGTTGGACGTGCCAAGGCAGGAATTGACTTTGATGCAGTGATGCAATAGCATCAGATGCATGAGAACGACTTTGGACATTGAAGATGACGTGCTGCAAGCCGCCAAAGAACTGTCCCAGCGCGACGGCGGCACGGCGGGACAAATCATTTCCACTTTGGCGCGGCGCGGTCTGGCCGGTTCGCCCGTGAAATCAAAAAAAACTTCCGGCTCGCGCGGCGGCGTGCCGCTGCTGCCCTCGCGCGGCGAAGTCGTGACGCTGGAACGGGTTCAAAATTTGATGGACCAGGAAGGGGTTTGAACGATGCGCGCCTTGTTGGACGTGAATGTCATCATTGCGTTGCTTGACCCCGACCACGCTTTTCACGAACGCGCCCACGCGTGGTGGGCGGCGAATGCCAGACGCGGCTGGGCCAGTTGTCCGCTCACGGAAAATGGCGTCGTCCGCATCATGTCCCATCCGAACTACAGCGCGAAGACCCGGTTCCCGCCGGGTGATTTAATTGACCGGCTGCGGAAATTTGCCGGCCAAAGCAACCACGAATTCTGGCCGGACGAAATTTCTTTGCGCGATGAAAAAATCTTTGCCGCCGAACGAATCCATGGCTCACGCCAGTTCACCGACCTTTATTTATTGGCGCTGGCAACCCGGCATCATGGCCGGCTGGTGACCTTTGACAAAGGCATTCCGCTTTCTGCCGTCAGCAACGCCAAGGCCGCGAATTTGTGCATCGCGTGATTCGGGGAAAAGTCTTTCGCCCCTGCGCCTTCGCCAACGCGGGTTTGAGGAACAACAATTTGAGCAAGTCGGGATTGTCGAAGTCCTTGGGATTGCGTTCGAGGAAAGCCATCGTGGCGAGTTCGGCCTGCTAGACGTGCAAATCCCTGGCCTCCGAAAACTGGAGCAACGGACTCAAATAGCAGGTGCTGGCGGGTCAATGATGACGACGCGCTCGCGCTGTTTGAATTGGGAGACGATGTGGTAACGGTCAATCGCCGAGAGCAGCAAGACGGCGACGGTGAAGAAGAGCCAGAACCACGGCAGCCGGTCACGCCGACAGCCGCACGGAAAGTTTTTTTGTTTTCATGTAATATGTGAACGCAGAATTAACACTGATAAATTTCCCGCGCAAACTTGCCGCCAGCGAATATGACAGCCAGCGAATTCAAAACGAAGTGGTCTCGCGTTCAAGGCAAGGAAACTTCCATCTATCAGGAACATTTTACCGACCTTTGCCGGTTGCTTGGCCAACAGACGCCAAACGAAGCCGATCCCAGCGGCAAAGATTTTTTCTGTTTTCAAAAGCACGCTACTAAAGACGCGGAGTTTTTGAATCTCGACACGCCCGACGGCGAGCCAGCCGAGCGCGGATTTGCCGACATTTGGAAAAAGGAACACTTTGGCTGGGAATACAAAGGCAAAAAGAAAAATCTCGATGAGGCGTTCAAGCAGCTTCAACAATACCGCGAAGATTTGGAAAATCCGCCGTTCCTGATTGTCTGCGATTTTGACCGCTACATCATCCGCACCAATTTCACCGGCACGGTTCAGAAAAAATACGAGTTCACCAACGCCGAAATTGACGAGAAGGAAAACTGGAGCGTTCTCCTCGCGTGTTTTAAGAATCCCGAATCACTAAAGCCGAAGCAAACGACGGCGGAAGTCACGAAAGAACTCGCCGCGCAAATCGGTAAAGTCGCCAAGTCTTTGCAGGAACGCGAAAGCGTGGAACTGTCCAATGTCAAAACGCGCAAGGAAATCACCGTTGCCAAAAATAAAAATCTTTCCATTGCGCGGTTTCTCAACCGCCTCGTTTTTTGTATGTTCGCGGAGGACACCGGCCTGCTTCCCGAAAATTTATTCACGAACATTCTCAAAGCATCGCTCCGCAACCCGAAGCATTTCACGGACACAGCCGCAGACCTGTTTAAGAAAATGCAAAAGGGCGGACGTTTCGGGAACGATCCGATCCGCCATTTCAACGGCCATCTGTTTGACGATTTCACCGTCTTTGAACTCACCGAGAGCGAAATCAAAGACCTGCATGAAGCGGCGATTGCTAAATGGCAGTTTGTCCAGCCCAGCATCATGGGAACGCTCTTTCAACGCGCGTTGGATTTTGAAGAAGGCGGCAAGCTCCGCGCGCAACTTGGCGCGCACTACACCGACGAAGGGGAAATCAAAATCATTGTCGAGCCGGTTCTCATGTCCCCGCTGCGGCGGGAATGGGACGCAATTAAAGCCACGCTTCTAGCATCCTTCAAACGCGGCAAAGGCACGGCGGAGGAACGCGCCCGCATCCAGAAATTTCTGAAGAAGCTCCGCGCCATCATCGTGCTTGATCCCGCGTGCGGCAGCGGCAATTTCCTTTACGTCTCGCTTCAATTATTGCTCGCACTGGAAAAGGCCGTCATCAATTTCGCCGCGCAACTTGGCTTCGCCTTCGATTTGGAAGTCAGCGTGAAGCAACTCCGCGCCATTGAAATAAATGCCTACGCTTTTGAGCTGGCGCAAGTGTCCGTGCAAATTGGCTATCTGCAATGGCGGAATGAAAACGGTTTCACGGAAATTCCAAATCCCGTTTTGAAAAATCTCGACGGCTTCATCAATGAAGATGCGTTGCTTGAACCAGACAAGTGGCGAAAAAAGAAAAAGAGCTTGAAGGCGGCGCGGAAGGCGGAACACGAAGAAAAAAAAGAGGGGTATTATTTCATTGAACGAGCTTGGCCGGAAGCCGACGTGATTGTGGGGAATCCGCCGTTTCTGGGCGGCAGTAAAATTTGGGAAGAACTTGGCCGCGAATACCAAAACCAGCTTTGGGATGTTTTCAATGGCCGCGTGCCAGGCGACGCGGATTTGTGCTGCTACTGGTTTGAAAAAGCACGGAAGCAAATTGAAAACGGCAATTGCAAGCGCGCCGGTTTGCTGGCAACGCAAGGAATACGCGGCGGGGCTAGCCCATATCCGCCACCACGATCCCCGGCCACCAGCCCAAGTGGCGGCGACACCAATGCAGACTCGGCCGCAACAGGCCGCCTTCCGCCACATTGCCAGGCGTGAGCCAGCTGACCAGCGGCACGAGCGTTACCGACGGATGCACGGTGGGCAGCCACAACCGCAACGTATGTTTCTTGTAGCCGACAAACCAGCGGCTCTGGCCGGTCTTGAGTGTGCGCCCGCCCAGCGCCGCGTGCGCGGCGGTGTAGTCGCTGGAATTTTTTTTTGAAGCCGCTGCACGCCGCCGGCAGATCCGTCGCGTCCATCAGTGCCACGGCGTGGGGTTGCAGGCCCGTCCGCCGCAACAAGCGTCCCACCAGATACTGGTTGATGGCGCGCAACCCGCCCACGCCCACGGTCTGCCGAAACTCATGGAGCATGCGGGCCGTGGGCAGGGTGGATCGCAACCGGGCGAAGCGCCGCCACGCGGCTTGCTCGGGCAGTTGCGTCACGAGCAGATTGAGCGAATGCGTGGACGTCAGCACCGCCAACAAATGCGTGCGCCACAGTTGCGCCGCACTCAAGGCGTGCCGCCGCCCGCCAGTAAATTGGCGCGGGCAAACCTCGGCAATGTAGTCATCAGGTGCGTAAGGACTCACCAGTTCCAACAGTCGGCTGGTGCCGACGGGCGGCAAAGTTAAACTCATGCCCAGACTCTAACTAAATCCCGCCGGCACAACACCCCACTTGTATCGGCGTAGCCACTGTCATTTGAACTCTTTACAAAAACTTTCGGAACACCCTCTATTAAAGAGACCGGCGACATTTTTTTTGCCGAAAGCAGCCGCGATTGGATTCTGGACGGCGCGGCGGTGGCAGTCAGCATGATTGGTTTTGACGACGGCACAGAAAAAACTCACACACTGGACGGCAAAACTGTTCCCGTCATTCATCCAAATTTAACTTCTGCCGCCGACACGACGATTGCAAAACAGCTTGCGGCAAATAGTGACATATCTTTCAAAGGAACGTGCAAAGCTGGCGCAATGGACATTCCTGAAGGTGATGCGTTGAATTGGTTGCGTTTGCCCAATCCGCACGGAAAGCCAAACTCGGATGTGTTGCGTCCTTGGATAAACGCCAGCGCAATTGTTCGGAGGAATCCGAATCAATGGATAATTGATTTCGGAACAGGCATGAAACTTTCGGAAGCAGTCAATTATGAATTGCCACACAAACACGTCCTGTTAGATGTCAAACCAGAACGAGAAAAGAGCAACGAGCCGCCAATTGTTGCGAAATGGTGGCTTATGGCGCGGCCAAGACCTGAATTTCGTCAGGCAATAATTGGTATTCATCGCTATCTAATCACCCCGCGCGTGGCAAAGCACAGAATTTTTCAGTGGGTGGATTCGATAGTTATTCCAGATGACGGAATCCCGCCGTTTCTGAGTTCGTGA
>DMQW01000412.1 GCA_003455565.1 Limisphaerales bacterium | reverse complement strand
ACATCGCTGGGCTTGGCCACGCGCTTGGTCCAGGAAAGTTCGGTGACGTGGACGAGACCTTCCACGCCGGGTTCGAGCTGCACAAACGCGCCGTAAGACACGAGGCTGACGACCTTGCCCTTGACCCTTGATCCTATCGGATACTTGGTTTTGATGTTATCCCATGGATTGGATTCGAGCTGGCGAATGCTGAGGGAAATCTTCTGCTCGTCGCGGTTGATGCCGAGGACGACGGCTTCGATTTCTTCGTCCTGCTTGAGCACGTCGCTGGGCTTGGCCACCAGCTTGGACCAGGAGAGTTCGGTTGCATGGACGAAACCATTCACTCCGGGATCGAGCTTCACAAGCACGCCATCGGGCATTAGGTTGACAACTTTGCCCTTGACCCTTGATCCTATCGGATACTTGGTTTCGATGTTATCCCATGGATTCGGTGGAAGTTGCTTAATTTCGAGCGCGATATGTTGTTTTATTATATCATTTTGAATCACTGTTACTTCGATTTTTTGTCCGTTTGTTAGTATATCTGATAGCCTCTGTTGAATGTCCCCAGTGATGTTACGTTTATCTACAAAGCCGTCGAAACCTGGCTCCAGTTCGATAAAAGCACCGTCTGAGATCAAGGTTTTCACTGTGCCAATTATCACTGCTCCAATGGGGAATCGCTCAGAGAGAGTTAACCACCGATCTTGCGATAGGCGGTTGAGCCGCAGTTCGAGGAGTTGGTTTGTTGGGTCAACCGACACTACCTTACAAGCTATTATATCACCTATCTTAACAAGGTGAACTAGCCGTTGAAGCTTTTGTTTAAAACTCTTGTATAATGGTATCTTGCCAGTGACGGCTCCTACACGCACTAGAATTACTGAGGTAGTTACTGCTGTTACGCATCCATACAATCTCTCTCCAACGATTAGGGAGGCGAGATATATTTTCGCTTCCTCCTTTGCCATTGCGGCAAGCGCACGTGATCGGGAAACAATAATGAGACGCACATAACGATCTGCTTCAATGACTATAACCTCAACAAACTGGCCCAACCAACCCTCCGGCGCTTCGACAAAACCATCATTTGCGAATTGAGAGGCAGGAAGAAATGCTGTTATTCCTATATCAATTAGGAAGCCAACGAACCCGTCCGGGTTCGTAACCATTGATATCAGACGTCCCTTAATGATTTCGCCAGCCTTTAAAGATCGCTCTATTGTGCGCCAAATATCATCCTCATCCGGTTGTGTGAGAGTATAAGTCTGGCCACTTAAGGTGGTTACCGAATCCGGCAACTCGGGAGCTACTACAATATTGCGGCGTCCCCGAAGAAAATATCTCCATTCTGCTCCAAGATGCTCGCCCCAGTTAATGCGGATGTGACGTCGCGGGGTTTCAGGCAACTCGATTAGAGCGTCGCCAGAACGAGGCCGATCTTTCAGAAACAACTTGCGCCCATTCCATGCCAGCCCAATCACCGTGGATTTTGGGTATAGCCAACTGTGGTGCTTGGTCGCAAGCCCCAAGGAACCCTCATCTAATTGTTGGCGGAGTCCACAACGAACCATAAGGGCCGCAAGCCGGCCCAACTCACTATCGAGCTTAGTTGGCGGCAGCCGTTCCAATACGCTATAAGCAAATCTGGCAAATGACTCATCGTCTTGGTTTTCATGGAGCGCTTTGATCAAGCCGGCCAGACCAGCGTTGATGCGCTCGTCAGCACCTAGGTCGCTACTCAAGGCATCCGCCCATAGTTTTTCGGCGGATGTTACCGGCGAGTATTCTGGCACGTTTGAACCCGATCCAGAGGTGGTTAAGATTTGCGCCTGCTTCAGGAGGTGCGGTGAACGCAACAAGAGTTGACGCAGGTATCCAGATTTATCGCAATGCATGACCAACCGACCACAGAAGGCAGCGGCAACCCAACGACTCTGGATCAACATTGACTCCAAATACAGCTCGGTGTTAGGAAAAAAGCGCAGCCGAGCATCACGCACCATGTCTGGATCCGGATTGGCGACGACAGAAAGTAGTGCCGCAAGTTGTGCGACGTCGTCTGGTGAGGAGATGCGGCGAGTGCTACTATGACACATCCAAGGTATGAAAGACCAATATCGTCGCGCGTCGAAATATGCCCAATGAGCAGGAAGCGCAGGTGAGATGGCAATCAAACGCACCCCTCGACAACTGGCCGTTTGCGCAAATTTGAGCCAGGCTTCTTGTTCAATCCCAGATGTCCCTAATCCTAGGAGAGACAAAACGATCAACGTATCGCCAGGCGATACGGCGGGCGAAGGGCGGGTGTCGTCATCATGATTCAGTTCAGGTGGACCAGAGGTCCATGTAATTGACGATGCGGAACAGCCCAAGATTGACTTTGCCATACCCACGAGATCGTTAGCCTCATCGAGATACGGAGTCATCGGCTGACTTACGTCCACTAAAAACCTGGGGGGCCGTTCAACGGACCGCCGCTTGATCCGAGGAATGGTTCGCAGCCACTTACCCCGGGCGATGATGTCAGCGAGACGCACAGTATCAACATCTCCTGTAGGCCCCCAACTTGAGGCTATGTCCCTGAGAAATGACCGCCTTATTCCGACTGGAATTAAAGGCTTGGGCGAGCGGTATTGCCGGGATTCTTTCGGAGGCAATGGCCAAGCCTTTGAATCAGCGATACCGGCAGGGGGCGATGTTGCTTTAGGATATTCTCCGGGTTGGGCACGCACGGGATGCTTTTTGGGGAAACCCTTGTTGATGGTAATCGGACCCCATATTTTTGATTCCTCAATCTTCCATCGCGTGGGACTGACCGGGACAGAAGAATACTCCTCATCGTCATCTTCTTCCTCGATGAGTGGTGCCGCTAGGACGTCAATGATGGCCGCCGCCGGAGGTGCCTCGGCGAGGGACAAGATCGGTGGACTAACAGGCGGAGGCAAGTGAACCCGGCCGACAGCGACCAAGCCAAGCAATAGGGCTATAGATTCCAATTCACTGGGCTGAGGGTGCAAGGCAGCATAAGCCAATGCGAGATCGGCCAGCCCAGTTGGAGTGCGCAATCTCACGAGAAATAATTTGATTTAATTATTGGCCAACGGTGTCACTAGCCTTCCATGTTGTTCGCAAAATAATCTCCTCCCAATCACCATCCTCCACTTTGAGTGAAGTGATTGCACGCACCACATCCAGGAATTCTGCGGTGCTCAGGGGTGAATCAGGACGAGTTGTTATCATTTTATTGGCAATAGAAGTGAACCGGTCATGGGCGGTGTGGTCAGTCTGGCAAAATGCCGATTTTGCCAGTTCCACGAGTTCATCAGTAGTGGGTGGTTTAATTTCAAGAACGATACACCGGCGAATAAAAGCGTTCGGCAAATCTCGCTCTTGGTTGGAGGTGATGATGATTAGCGGCGCAGGAGCAAAATTATTATCAGTGGAATTGAAGCTGATAACGTCACCGGTTTCCTCAATCGTAAACTCCTGAGAACCGAGCGGCACGAGTAGGTTGTTGGGAAAATCAGGCTCCGCCTTGTCGATTTCATCGATCAATAGGACGGCAGGTGCGTCATTTTGCGAAGCTGGTGGTTCCGGGTGAACCGGTTCTGGTGAAAGTCCCGGATTCCATCGGACCGGATTTACCGGGGACTTAAACATTGCCGCTTCTTCAGCAGAAGCTCCACGCCGATACGCCGCCGCAGGATTGAATACCCACCAAAGATGGCCTGGCTCAATGAACGGATAACAACTCCGCCAATTAATGGCATCTGTTGTCTTCGATGCGGCGCTGGCTTGAGCTTCACCGAGACGACGGATGGCATCAAAACGATAAAACAATTCCTGAGCCTGGGTGCGAGCTTGCACAACGAACTCATAATAACGGCGGCGCATCAGGCGCGAGAGATTAAAAGCAAGAGACGACTTGCCGCAGCCGGAAGGCCCAAGAAGGAGCAACGGCCGGCCAACCGCGAGAGCAACACGCACGGCTAATTTTATCTTAGGAGTATAACGGTAGAACAGGCCATCCCTGCGGTCGCCCAATGGCACGGGATCCTCGTTTGTGCGGAAATCAGCGAAATTGTCTTTGGGATTCAAAATGAATTCTTCGAATGAGGGTGGTGGCTTATTCATATAGTCTGAGTGAAATCATCAGCAATGTTATAGTAGGCATTCACGGCGCGCTGTTCGTCGCCGGGTTTTTTTTCGGGGATGACAATAGTTGTCGAATTCCTTTCCACATCCCTGTCATATTTTTCCACGAGGTCGAAAACTCCTCGATTGTCAGGCGCGAGAATTAAAATACGAAGGTGAGGGAAAGTAGCCTGTATCGCCCGTATTAGGCGCTCGTCAGCCGCCCCGGTTTCATCGAGTTGGACGGCTACAGGCCTTTTCGAGACGGCTTTGTTCTTCAAGCATCCCTGAAGGAATTGGGTGACCTCGGGAGTTTCAGAATCGGGCAGCCCTTTTCGCATGAGCAATGGTTTGAAAATATCCGTCCGCAGTTTAGTATGGATGTCTGAAATAATTTCATTGATGGAAGGCTGGGAAGCCCCAGTAGTTACGGGAATTATTTGCCAGCGGTGGAGTTCATTGCTTGCTTTCTGGACAACACAATCGGGGGTAAAGACAGGTTCTTGGCCTTGAACAATCGCAACACGTCCCGCCTCATGCGATTTCCATGTGTCAGCCAATTTTTTGGCTTCTTCCTCATTCACCCAATAGTCCTTGAGCAAATTCAAAAATTGGCGCATCCGCTCGTCGAAATGAGCTGACTGCCTCAGGCTTTCCATGGCCGCCGGACCGATCCGGTAGAATCTTTCTGCCAATGCGCGCGGCGAGAACGCTTCGGTGTCACTCAGATTATCCAGGCTGGATAGTGCTGCAGCAATCTGGCGGCGCTGTTTGACGGTCAAATTGCGCAGAGGTTTTGAAATCTCTTCATAAAGCCAGTCGCGAGCGCGTTCTTCCGGTGGAATTTCAAGCTTCTGGTCCAACAGTTCGACCAATGTGAGGATTGCTTTATCCCAAACCGGTCCGATTTCAGTGGAAAGTTTGAAAGGTTGTAAGTCAGAAAGACCTTTGATTGGCTCAGGGAGGTCATTCTTTTCTGGCCTTGGTGCCGCTGCGACTAGAATGGGGATAATCCACCGAACCCGGCCGTCCTTGCGTGCCAGTAAAGCTCTTCGTAATTCCTCTCGCACCCAGTCATCTTCACAATCGAGCCGCCTTATCTCGGAATGAGCTTTTTTGCAGGAAAGCCACTGGGGATCGATAACCGCCAACACGACTTCTGACTCATCAACAGCCCTTCTTAGAACTTCGGGGAATGGTGCGCCTGGCTGGATGCCTGGTTTGTCCATAAAAACAGTTTCCTCATCGTATTCTTGACGAAGACGTTCAACTAAGCGCTCTACGTGCCCAGCCGTCGCATCGCGACGATAACTGATGAAAATCTGGGCACTCATAGGAAAAATGCTGCGCTGCGGTTGGCTTGGGTCTTGGACAGGGTGTCAATTACGATCCCAGAGCCTGTGGCAGGATATTGAGGATTGCCCATGATGTGATGACAGGCATCGTAGGACAATCGACGACGGAAGCAATAAAATATTGTCGCGGCTGGGCGGGCTGATCCAATCACCCGTTACCTCAACCATCAACCGGCAGGCGAGAGTGGCTCGATCGGCTTGTTGCGGTGCATGAGGAGCCAATCCGCATTTTCGTTCAATGCCTCCCGTCCCAAGGCAACATAGACCTCTTGAATGGCGGCGATGGTTTTCTCCATATCTGTATCCAGGCCAGTATTATTTGAGGGTGAGGCGGCCTGAACCTGGTTGGTTTGCTTGATTTGATCTGTCAGCGACGCCAACAGGGAATCCGTGCGGTCGGCAGCGCCACGAAACAATCCGGCCATCGCGGAGTAGCGGCGGATGTTTTCGCCAAGAAACTTCGCGGCGGCCCACCAGTGCAGCAATCCGCCAAGAGCCAGTAAAATATTTTTGGTTATGCTCATCAATTTTTCGGGTTCGGCTATCCACGTGTGGGATGAAATTGGCTGATTCGTCGCAGCGGCCGGCGATATCACATCGTAAATATCGTAGATGACTCCAGCAATGCAGGCGGAGAGCAGGAAGCCGAGAAAAACCGCCACACGCCAGTCTTCGAGAACGCGATGCACTAAATGTGAAATGTGTATCTAACGCTCGTAAGCAACATGAGAAGATTCTTCCGGGTCTGGCTGGAAGTTCTGCACCACTTTGCTGCGATGGCGTTGCCAAGCCTTGAGATGGACGAAATGGCATATCAACCAACCGAGCAGCATGAGCACGCCCCACGCAATAAAACCCCACAGACCAAGCCAACGACAGGCGTCTTCGATTGTCTGCTCGAATCGGTTGGGATTCGCGAAGAAATTTAGAATCACCAGCCCCGAACCAGCCGCGAGCAGGAGGTTCGCCCAAAAGTGAAGTGATCCCTTGCGCATCTGGAATTCGTGAACTCTCCGCTCGAAGAAATTCAACTGTTCCTGAACCCATCCGAGTTTCACCCGGCGGAGACGGTCCAGTTGTTCGTCGGGAGAAAGGTTTCGGAAGTCGCGGCGATCCTCCTCATACGGAAACGCCAGGGAACTTACCGCCGACCGCAACCAAGAGGCTTCGCCGCGCGCACGCTGGAGGAAATTGGAAGCAACGGATTGACCGGTGCCAGAAGCCGTCCAGTAAAATTGAACGCGGAGGGACTCGCCCAGTGCCCGGGAGTCGTTCTGCCAGTCATCAAGGCGGGAACGCTTTTTGCCGGCATTCAACCACCAGGCGACAGAGATGACAATAATAGCGGTTAAGAATGCCATGATCTGAAGAGGGTTAAGCCAAACAGGCGCGGGAGCACCAGAAGCCACCTTGGGAACCCAATACTCTGCCAATTGGACAAGAAAGATCGCCGTTAAAGCCAGAATGAAAAAGCTTCTGGCCAGCTTCTTGATTTTTTTGTCGTAAAAGTTCCGATTCCGATCTGTCACTTGCGCGCGAAACAGGGCGAGTCGTTCCAACTTGGGTGAACAACACATTTGTTTGGGCGGAATGTCGTTCGGGACAGTGTCGTTGCCCTGACTGGGCAGGAATTTTTTGCACCAATTCGTGACCTTTTCCAAGGTTGCAAGGGGGCGGTATGGATTCGAGAATTCAGGAAGCAATTTGTTCAAACTTTTCTGAAGGTCCACCGGCGCACACGCACTAAGTTGGTCATTCATTTCCGCAAGCCGTTTCACGAATTCGCGAAACACTTCCATTTGCTTCTCATTCCAGGCTTCGGGAGAAAAAGAGTGTGGGCGGGAATCGAGCGGATACCAGAGGGCAATATCGCCAGCCTTGATGTCCACGGTAGGGGGAACCGTGGTGGGCGGCGATGAATAATTGGGAGCGCGGCGGGCGTAGATGCGGATAATCGGGCCGTTGTCTGCCCAAGAGATCGCCGATTGAACGGACAGCAGGCCAGGCGTCAGTCCACGCCGACGAACCTGCAAGATGTGCCGAGCACCGCTTTGCTCAAGCGCTGAGAGATTGGAATTACCAATTGGTGCATCATTCTCGCCGGCTTGATCGCAAATGGCGATAAGCAGGTCAGAATAAGCGGAAACGTATTCTCCGGCGGCACGATAGCGCAGGTTGCGGCGATGCTTATCACGGAGGTCAGCCTGAAGAATGCGATCCAGATCAGGCTCGGTTCGATTGAGGTCGTCCGCGAGCAGGACGTGAAAGGTGTTTTGTGAGGTGATGGGTTTGAGGGAATCCGCCAACTGCTGCTGACGCGCCAGGTCTTCTGCGGTCGGGACCGGGAGTCCGGTCGCGTCAACGATGGGATTGCCAGAGCTGTCTTTATGGCCACGGCGAAAGGTGGAGGCTTCGGGATAAAGTTGTATCGGAAATGGGAGCGGAGCCCGGACGCAAAAATTTCTGGCCACGGCAGTGGCGGCAACCATCTGATCTGCGCCGGGGGCGAGCGAGGAAAGCAAAACAACCGGAGTTGAATCGGGCAACCCCAGCCCCTTGCCGAGAATTTGATCGCCTTTCTCGCCAGCCTGGGGGGAATAGCGAATCCAATCAAAAATCGTCTGAACGGCACTCCGAACGGCGGCAATATCGTCAGGGTGGATTTCCATCAACCCGGTGACACCGACGATGAATGCGGGACGATCGTGGATGGAAGAGCGCATAAACCAAGCTTGGAGGCGTGTATTCGGGTCGCCAAGAACAAAATAAGGGCACAGTCAATGGTGGGGAGACTTTTGACGGCTGAAGGCTGAAGGCTGAAATTGGAAAGCGGACGGCGGAAAAGGATAAGAGGCGATTCGGCTGATTAGCGGTATTCATTCAACGTGTCGTGAAGTTCTTCCGACAGCAACACCGGCCGGTGCGGTCGGCGATTTCATCCGCAGCAAAAGTTCACGATGCCAGGAATCGCCGCGCACCGGCTCGCCGTCCAACTCTACCGCCACGCGCTTGAAAACATTTTCCACGCCGGTGTAGAATGAATGGAGCAAGGCCGCGAGCGCAGACAATTCAATTTCATTCGGGGTCGTGGTGCGGCATTTGGCAAGGAGTCCGTGAATCCCAGACACCAAACGCTGCAATTGTTCGCGTTCTGTGGCCCGTTGTTTGCGGAATTTATCCCACGCGAACGAGTTCATTCTCCGTGCGCAGGTAGCGGGTGCCCCTGCCAACCCATCCTTGTCCGAAAGGTGTGTCCAGACACGAAAAGCAAATGGTGAAATATGAACAATGCACGAAATCTTGAGCCGGAAATGCGGATGAAAGCCGCGCAGTTGAATATTGAGATGGGCGATTGGGTTCACGGCTTGGCACCGTGGCAGGTGATTTCGCACCTGACGTTTGAATGGGCGGCATCCTTCGATTCGGGGCGGCGTTGCTATGAAAAATTCATGCGGACGGAAATGCGGGGCGTGTCGTATTTCTACGCGCTGGAGCAAAATCCGGGGCGGGATGGCTGTCATGCTCATGCGCTGTGGTGCGACTGCAAAAACATGCGGCGAACGGACATTTGGCAGAAATGGTTTCACCGTTACGGTCGGGCGCGGATTGAGCCGGTGAACAGCCGGGACGATGTATCCGATTATTGCGCGAAGTATGTCGCGAAAGAAAATGCGTGGTGGAATGTGAAGCTGATCGGACACCGGCACCCGGCGTTCAAGGATTTCAAACTTTCCAACGAATAAGATGGCCGATGACAAACAACTTCGTGGCATCCGGCTGGAGGATGTGCTGGAAAAGCGCCGGTTGGATCAGGCGTTGAACGCCAAGGAATTTGCCGTGCTTGCGGGAATCTCTTACTCGACCGCGCGCGAATGGTTTCATCTTTCCGGCTTTCCAGTTTTTCGCGGGGTGATTTTCTGGCAAGATTTCGTCCAGTGGCGCACGGGCCGGAATCATTTCAAGGGCGAATTTTTTTTGTCACCGAATGATGGCAAAGCGGTTTCCAACCTGCCGCCACGCGCTGAACAAATTCTGCGGGAAGCATGAAACCACCGGCTGCGGAGATGGGCAGAAAAATAATTCAAACGAGATAACTTTACTGCACTTTTACTGCACGCATTCATAAGTTGTTGATTGTGAATGGAGCGGGTGAAGGGAATCGAACCCTCGTCTCAGCCTTGGGAAGGCCACATTCTACCATTGAACCACACCCGCCTGCGCGGCGCAGGCCGCTTCGGCGCGGCCAGCCCGTGATGCTGGCTTGGTTCTATCAGACCAGCGCGCCGGTGGCAACAGGTTTGCTCCGTTCACGCGGCGGCTTCAAGCTGGCCGATGGCGGTGCGCAGTTTCTTTTCAACCGCCAGCAGCCGCGCCGGTGAATTTATTTTCCCGCCGCCGAGTTCGCGGACATAAAAACTATCCAGCGCCGCCCCGCGCTCGGTCACGATGCGGGCGGCGGAAATATCCAGCGACAATTCCGCGAACGTCTGCGAAATCACGAAGAGCAATCCCAGCCGGTCCTCGGTTTCGATTTCGATCAAGGTCCGGTCGTCGGAAGCGTCGTTGTCAAAATGTATCTGCGTGCTGATGCGTTCGCCGAGATAGGCCGAGTAGCTTGACCGCGCCGAAGTCTGGAGCGCGATGAGCGAACGCAAGTCCATCTCGTCACCGGTCAAGACCGATTCCAGCAGGCCGGTGAATTTTTCGCGCTGTTCCCGCGTCGCCAGATTTCCGGTGCGGCAATCGTTCACAAAAAATGTGTCGAGCGCAATGCCATCGGCCCGCGTGAAAATCTGCGCGCCTAAAATATTGAGTCCGGCCGCGCTCAAGGTTCCGGCGATTTTCCCGAACAATCCGGCCCGGTCCCAGGTGCAGATTTTTACCAGGTTGTAACCGCGATCCGGATCGTCAATCCACGCCGCGACCGGGGCCAGCGTGCGTTGGCCTTCCAACACCAGCCGGTGCATAAACCGATGGGTCAACTCAAGGTCGTCGTGAATCTCTCCCGGCATGTGAATCTCAAAATAGCGCGCCGGTAACTGCGCAAAATGTGCGTCCAGTTCCTCGTCGCTGATGCGTTTGGGTGCCAGACCACGCACTTCATCACGGAGTTCTTGGCGCGCATTTTCGGAGGCGCGACGAAATTCCGTGCCGCCCGTCAGCAACGTCATTGCGCGCGAATGAAGCTGCCAGAGCAACGCATCCTTGAAGCCGCTCCACAGTTTGTCGCTCGTGCCTTGCGAATCGGCAAACGTCAGCAACGCCAGCAGATTCAAGCGTTCTGGCGTGCCGGCCTGCCGGGCGAAATTGCGGATGACCGTCACGTCATCAAGATCGCGCCGCTGCGAAGTGCTGGCCAGCAGCAGATGGTTTTCCACGAGGAACTGCACCGTGTCTGCGGCGTTGGCTTCCAGTTGTAACCGTTTCGCGGCGCGCATGGCCAGCGCCGCGCCCACCTCGGCGTGCTTGCCTTGTTCGTGTTTCGCCGCCTTGCCGACATCGTGCAACAGCAGCGCGAGGTAAAGCAGTCCGGGACGTTCCAGCCCGAGAAAAATCGGCGTATAGGCGTTGAACGGCGGCTCCTTGGCCTCCCAGATTTTATCGAGCTGCTCCAGGCAGACGAGCGTGTGTTCGTCGGCGGCGTATTGATGATAAAACTCGTGCTGCACCAGACAGGTCAGCTTGCCGAATTCAGGAAAATATTTGCCGAGAAAATTCACCTCGTGCATCGTGCGCAGAATGTGGGCGACCTCGCCGCGCCGTTCGAGGATGGTCAGAAATGTTTCGCGCACGTGTTCGTCGTTCAGAAACTCCCGGTCCACGAGCGAAAGCTGGCTGCGGATCAATTGCGCCAGATCCGGATGCAACGTCAGTTGCCGCTGTTGTGCGTGCAGAAAAACCCGCATCAGCCGGCGCGGCGAATCGCTAAAAATCCGGTTGCTCGCCGCGCGGATTTCGCCGTCCACAAACAAAAATCCGTCCACCGGCTCCGGCAGCTTGCGCCCGCGCCCGCCGGGCAGCAACTGGCGCAACCGCGACAAACGTCCCGGCGCGTTTGGCACGAGCGCCATGCGCTGTTCCAGCGTCCGCGTGATGAGGAAAACATTTCGCATGTGGACGTAAAGATCGCGCATGAATTTCTCGATGCGCTGGCTGGGCGAACGCTCGCTGTAACCGAGATTGGACGCGACGGCGGGCTGCAGATTTTTCCCCAAGACATCCTGCGGACGGTTGGTGTTGTAATGCAGCTCCGTCCGCACACGCAGGAGAAAATCGTAGGCGGCCTCCAGTTGCTTGCGTTCCGCTTCGGTGACAAATTCACGTTCCTGCAATTCGCGCAGCGTCCGTGTGCGATACTTGAAGAACGCCATCCAGAATAAATTTTGAAAATCGCGCAGGCCGCCGCAGCCGCTCTTGATGTTCGGCTCCTGCATGCACGCAGAATTGCCGTGCTTGCTCCGGCG
>DMQW01000150.1:527-5876 GCA_003455565.1 Limisphaerales bacterium | reverse complement strand
CTCCTTTTGAACTCCCGCCGACAGCGGATGATTTTCGCTTTGCGTGCAAGGCGGGAAAAGTTTAGATTCTGCGTGGTTTGTCCGATGGTGTAATGGTAACACAGCGCTCTTTGGAGGCGTTATTCATGGTTCGAATCCATGTCGGACAGCCAATAATACCAATGTTTTTGAGGGTATTGGCGAGTCCCGCACAGATTCCGCACAAAAAACGCCGGAATCCGAAATGCCGAAAATTAAGTTCCCGAAGGTCATCCGCCATCTTCGAGTGGATCGAAGTCTTTTACAACCGCACACGGCTCCACAGCGCGCTTGGCTATCAATCCCCGGTGGACTTTGAAACCAAACTCAACTAAACCATGACCCATGCGTCACCCCAACCCTGTCCACCAAATCGATGCAAGGCCACTTTTCCTCATCGCAAAAGATTTGACCAGGATGCAAATCTGGGTGGCGGTGAACGAAGCGGATATTGGCCGGATTGTTCCCGGTGCGCCGGTGACGTTCACCTGTGACGCCTTTCCAGGCCGGCAATTCGAGGGCGTGGTTGGCAAGGTGCGCCTCAATGCGACCATGACGCAAAATGTCGTCATGTATACCGTCGAAGTGAACACGGAAAACCCAGACAAGGTATTGCTGCCCTACCTGACGGCCAATGTGCATTTTGTGACGCGAAAAGAATCCAACGCACTTTTGATTCCCAACGCAGCGCTGCGGTGGTCGCCATCCGCACTGACGCAAATCTCACCGGATGTGCGCTCACAGAATCAAGTTGATCCGTCAGCCAGTGATTCTGCCGGCGACTCCAAATCATCAAAACAAAACAAAGGTTCCAAGGAACGTCAGGGAACCATCTGGTTGAAGGACGGTGAGTTTGTCCGGCCATTGGAAGTGAAGGCCGGCACTTCGGACGGCGCGAACACCGCCGTGACGGCCGACAATTTGCAAGAGGGACAGGAAGTGGTCACCGGTGAAACGTCCGAAAATTCCCAGGCCACCACCAAGAATCCGTTCCTGCCGCAAGGCAACCGGCATTGAAGATGCCATGCCATCTCATTTGAGAATGCTAAAAAGAAAGATTGTTAGCCATGGAACTCATCAGGCTCGAAAACGTCCATAAAATCTATTATCGCGGTGAACTGGAGATTCCCGTCCTGCAAGGCGTTTCACTGAAGATTGACCGGGGCGAGATGATTGCGCTGGTGGGTGTCAGCGGTTCGGGCAAAAGCACGCTGATGAACATTGTGGGCTGTCTTGACCGGCCCACGTCGGGAAAATACTGGCTGGATGGACAGGACATTTCCTCCATCACCGCCGAACAGCGCGCGGTGGTAAGAAATACAAAAATCGGTTTCGTTTTCCAAAACTTCAACCTGCTGCCCCGGACGAGCGCGCTGCAAAATGTATTGATGCCGCTCAACTACACGGCGGCGCACCTTTCCGACAAGGAATGCCGCGACCGCGCCGAAGCGGCGTTGCGGTTGGTGGGGCTGGGCGACCGGATGGATCACGAGCCTTCGCAACTTTCCGGCGGTCAGCAGCAGCGCGTCGCGATTGCCCGGGCGCTCATCAACCGGCCACCCGTGTTGTTCGCTGATGAACCGACCGGCAATTTGGATTCACGCACGAGCGAGGACGTCTTGAAGATGTTTCAGAAGCTCAATGAGGAGGAAGGCATCACCATCATCCTCGTCACCCATGACGAGAATGTTGCGCGGCACACCAAACGGGTCATTCGCATCAAGGATGGAATGATTGTCGAGGAAGGTTCACCGCAGAATATGCTCCGTTCAGAGCCGGCCAAAACGGCCAGAGCGGGCGGGCCGTCACCAGCCGATGGTGAAACCGGCGGGGGTATTATCAAGGCTGGCTGGCGAATCCTTCGATTGGCTTTGCATGCATTGCGACGGAACATCATGCGGTCAATGTTGACTTGTCTGGGAATCATCATCGGCATCGCTGCGGTCATTGCGATGATGGAAATCGGCCGGGGTTCTTCCTATTCAATCGAACAAACCATCGCCAGTCTGGGCGCCAACGTCATACAAATGGATCCGAATGACACAAAGGTGGGCGGGGTCAGTTCCGGCGGCGGCGGACGGGTGACACTGACTCCCGCTGATGCCGACGCCATCCGTCGCGAATGCAGCGCGGTCAAATGGGTGTCTCCCAGCGTGGATTGCCGGGCGCAGATTATTTATGGCAACCATAATTGGAATCCGGACCGCGTCCTGGGCACCACGCCGGATTTTCTGGCCATTCGCAAGTGGGATTTATCTGAAGGTGAGTTGTTCACGGACGACGATGTCCGCGACACTGCCGCAGTCTGTGTCGTTGGGCAAACCATCGTCCGCCAGTTGTTCGGCAATGAATCACCGTTGGGGAAGGAAATTCGCGTCAAAAATGTCGGGATGAAAGTGGTTGGCGTCCTTAGCCTCAAGGGGGCGAACATGATGGGCCGGGATCAGGACGATGTTATCATCGCTCCATGGACCACGGTTAAATTTCGTATTACTGGCGTCCGGCAATCCGCCCAGACTGGTGGTGGTTCTTCATCGTCTGCCCAAATCAATTCGCTCAATCAAATTTATCCAAATCAATCGGTGCAGCTTTTTCCGCAGCAATCCGCCATTCAGGCTGCGGACATGCCGCAGATGACGCGGTTCACCGACCTTGACGACGTTTGGATATCTGCCGCCACCCCGCAGGACATCCCGGTGGCCATCCGCCAGATCACCAGCCTGATGCGCGACCGCCATCATATCCAGCCGGGTGCGCCGGACGACTTCAGGATTCGTGATCTCACCGAAATCTCACAGGCACTCGCATCCACGAGCCGCGTGATGACCAACCTGCTGCTGGTCGTGGCGCTGATTTCATTGGTCGTTGGCGGCGTCGGCATCATGAACATCATGCTGGTGTCGGTGACCGAGCGGACGCGGGAGATTGGCCTGCGCATGGCGGTTGGAGCGCGGGCGAAGGATATATTACGACAATTTCTCGTCGAGGCGGTGGTGCTTTGTCTGGCTGGCGGCATTGTCGGAATCTTGCTTGGACGCGGGGCATCTTTTGCCATCACCGCACTGCTGCACTGGCCGACGATTCCGTCGCTGCCTGCAATCGTTGCCGCTGTCGGGGTATCAGTAACGGTCGGAATCGTTTTTGGTTATTATCCCGCTTGGAAAGCTTCTCGGCTCGATCCGATCGAGGCGCTTCGGTATGAATAAAATAACCCATCGGAACCAGTCAATGGCGGTTGGCCGGGCAATTAGCTTTTTGCCTTCAACAAGTCACGCAACGAAATGATGCGTGGATACGGAGAAGTTCGCCCGAGATTTTCGACAAGTTTGTTTCGCGCATCCGACTCAAACCTCTCGATCAAACCCATTCACGCTCGTCGAACTGCTGGTGGTCATCGCCATCATCGGGATTCTGGCAGCACTGCTGCTGCCGGTGCTTTCATCTGCAAAAGCGAACGCACAGAAAACCTACTGCATGAACAATCTTAAACAGCTTGCCGTGGCTTGGACGATTTACAATGGCGACAACGGCGGAAAAATTCCTTCCTGCGTGCCGTTCTACACGCGAGGCATCGGCAATTCAAATGCCTGGGTTCTTGGCGTATCTTATCCAACCAATTGGTCCGATCCTTTTGGCGTGGTTGACGCAGGCGTTTTGGATGCCACGAATCAAAATGCCATTTCTCGCGGCACACTTTTCCCCGGCAGCAAAGCAGCGGCGATTTATCGCTGCCCAACGGATTCGCGCGCGGAAAACGGCGTGCCTTATGTGCGAAGTTATTCGATGAACAATTGGATGAATGGAATTCCTTATGCCAGTTGGAACAAGTCGGCAGGCCTTGATGCCAGCAATCGCCTGTTTGAAACGGAATCCAGCATGCCAACACCATCGCAATTATTCGTTTTCACCGATGAGGATCAAAGCACCATTAATGACGCCATGTTTGTGACGATTATGAATCCGCGAGAAGGATTTGAAGATTTGCCAGCCCGCCGCCACAAAACCGGATACCCGCTTGCCTTCGCCGATGGTCACGCGGAGATTTTTCGATCCATCAACGGTAACGACGATTTGGCAAAATTGAGAGGCGTCGCGACCGTTCCCCGATAATTTCCACTTTGCGTTCTTCGCGTCTTGGCGGTTTAATGTGCGCCACATGAAAATTGTTTTAGCTTATTCGGGCGGCCTCGACACCTCGGTCTTGATGTCTTGGATCAAAGAAAAATACAACGCCGAGATGATCGGCTTCTGCGCCGACATCGGACAGGAAGAGGAACTCGACGGCCTCGAAAAGAAAGCCCTCAAGACCGGCGCGTCGAAAATTTACATTGACGACTTGCAGGAAGAATTCGCGCGCGATTTCATCTATCCGATAATCCAAGCCAGCGCGATTTACGAAGGCCAGTATTTTCTTGGCACCAGCATCGCGCGTCCGCTCATCGCCAAGCGCATGGTGGAAATCGCCAAGAAAGAAAAAGCCGACGCCATCGCCCACGGTGCGACCGGCAAGGGCAACGACCAAGTCCGCTTCGAGTTGACCGCTGCCGCGCTCGCGCCCGACTTGCAGGTCATCGCCCCGTGGCGCGACGAACGCTATCGCAAAGAATTTCCCGGCCGGCAGGAGATGATTGATTACTGCGCCAAGCATAAGATTCCCGTGCAGGCCAGCGCGAAGAAACCGTTCTCGTCCGACCGCAACCTTCTGCATATCTCCTACGAGGCGGGCATTCTCGAAGACCCGTGGATGGACGCGAGCGACCCGAAGTATCGCGGCTCATTCACCACGCTCTCCGTGTTTCCCGAAGACGCGCCGGACAAACCGGAATTCGTCGAACTCGATTTTGTCAAAGGCGATTGCGTCGCGGTGAACGGCAAAAAATTAAATCCGCTCGGCGTGATGCGCGCGTTGAACAAACTCGGCGGCAAACATGGCGTCGGGCGCGTGGACATGGTCGAGAACCGTTTCGTCGGCATGAAATCGCGCGGCGTGTATGAGACGCCCGGCGGCGCGATTTTGCATTTCGCGCATCGCCAGATGGAATCGCTCACGATGGACCGCGAAGTCATGCACCAACGCGACGCGCTCATTCCCAAATATGCCGAGCTCGTTTACAACGGCTTCTGGTTTGCGCCCGAACGCCTCGCACTCCAGGCTTACATGACCGAGAGCCAGAAGAACGTGACCGGCACGATGCGCGTGAAACTTTACAAGGGCAACATCATGGTCGCGGGCCGCAAATCCCCCGTGAGCCTCTACAACCCGCACCTCGCCACGATGGAAGCCGACCCGACCAAAGCCTACAACCAGGACGACGCCACCGGCTTCATCCG
>DMQW01000150.1:0-323 GCA_003455565.1 Limisphaerales bacterium | reverse complement strand
AAAGTCGCGGCGAAGGTGCATGGTGTAAAATTGAGTGAGGCGGCTTCTCCTGCTACAGATGAAAAACAACCTGCTACAATCGGACGTGTCCGTCGGAAATTCAGGTTGTAATGATTAACAAATCCAAATTTAAGCACCAGATAGCGGTGGCATCCATGAATGAGTGAATTTATCTACATCTTGGAGAATCCATCCTTCGACGGCGTTATTAAGATCGGAAGAACCGCACGTGACGTTGCGGAGCGGGTAAAAGAATTGTCTTCTCACACCGGAGTTCCAACAGAGTTTACCGTGTTTAGAAAATATTCCGTTGATGATTCCGC
>DMQW01000389.1 GCA_003455565.1 Limisphaerales bacterium | reverse complement strand
GGTTTTATGAAGGTGCCGGTATTTACCGCCACGTCTGGCTGACGGCGGCGAATCCCATTCACGTCGCGGAATGGGGGACTTATGTGACGACCACGTCGCTCGTCGGTTCCAATGCCACCATTACTGTGCAAACCGATGTCACCAACCAGAGCGCGCAGGCCGCCAGCGGCAGTTTGACTTCAACGATTTTCGATGCCAGCAGCAATCTGGTAGCCACCGTTGCTTCAGCGTTCAATGTGCCGGCCAACCATAACTTGGTCACGACGCAGACTATAACCATGGTCGCCAACCTATGGTCGCTGCAAACGCCTTATCTCTACCACCTGGTTTTCACGGTCACCAATCAGAACGTCGTCGCGGATGTCTACCACACACCCTTTGGCGTGCGGACAGTTTCGTTTGATCCGACAAATGGCGTTTTCATCAATGGCCAGCATGTGGAGATTCAAGGGATGTGTAACCATCAGGATCACGCGGGCGTGGGGTCGGCGCTGCCGGACCGGTTGCAGTATTTCCGCATCGAAAAGTTGAAACAAATGGGCGTCAACGCCTATCGCACCTCGCACAATCTGCCGACGGCGGAGTTGCTCGATGCGTGCGACCAGTTGGGCATGCTGGTGCTGGACGAAAACCGCCGGATCGGCACCAATGCGGAGCCATTGGGCGAGCTTGGCCGTCAAATCCGCCGTGACCGGAATCATCCCTCTGTCTTCGCCTGGTCGCTCGGAAATGAAGAAAACAACCTCCAAGGCAATTCCACTGGCGCTTCAATCATGCAAGTCATGCAGAATCTGGTTCACTCCATGGATTCCACGCGTCAATGCACCGTGGCGATGAATGGCAGTTGGGGCAGCGGTTTCTCCACAGTCATTGATGTTCAGGGTTTCAACTATAATCTTGGCGGCATGGATGGCTTCCACTCATCCTACCCAACCCAGATCTGCATCGGCACGGAAACGGCCAGCACCGTGACCACGCGCGGCATTTACACGAATGACACCAGTGCCGGTTATTGCGCGGCTTACGACATCCAGAACAGCGGGGTAGGCTGGGGATCACCAGCCGAAGTCTGGTGGCCGTATTATTATTCCCGTCCGTGGTCTTCCGGCGGATTCGTCTGGACGGGTTTTGATTATCGCGGCGAGCCGACACCCTATGGCTGGCCCTGCATCAACTCCCATTTCGGCATCATGGACATGTGCGGTTTCCCGAAGGATCTGTTTTACTATTACCAAGCCAACTGGACGCCCAAGCCCGTGCTGCATCTGCTCCCACATTGGAATTGGTCCACGCCGGGGCAGATCATCAATGTCTGGGCTTATGGCAATTGCCAGTCGGTTGAATTGTTCCTCAACGGTCAGAGTCGGGGACGGCAGACGCTCAATGTCCAGAGTCATGTTGCGTGGAATCTGCCTTATGCGGCGGGAACGCTCCAAGCCATCGGTTACAACTACGGGGTGCCGGTCATTACGAACACCATGGTCACCACCGGAGTGCCGGCGGCCATCGCGCTTATTCCCGACCGCAGCACAATTCTGGCCGATGGCCGCGACGTTTCGGTGGTGACGGTGGCAGTCTTGGATGCGCAGGGAAACATTGTGCCCACGGCCAGCAATACGGTGACCTTTGCCGTCAGCGGCGGCACCATCCTTGGAGTCGGCAATGGCAACCCCAGTTCCCACGAAGCTGACAAGGCAAGCCAGCGCGCAGTTTTCAACGGCTTGGCCCAAGTCATCGTCCAATCCACTAACCAACCCGGTTCGATAACCTTAACCGCAACTTCCACGGGTTTAACCTCGACGAACGTGACCATCACCGAAGCGGCCACCTTGCCTGCGCCAGTGCCGCCGACGGGCGTCGCGGCAGTGGCGGGCAATGCTCAAGTAACCGTCAGTTGGGATGTCGTTCCGGACGCGACCACCTACAATGTCAGCCGCTCCACAACCAGCGGCGGGCCTTACACCAACATTGTCAGCAACCTTGGCGGTCTGGGTTACACCGACAGTAGGGTTTCCAATTTTACAACTTATTACTATGTCGTCACGGCCAACGGGAACGGTGCGGGCGAAAATTCGGCGGAGGTCAGCGCAACCCCGACCGCCATTGTTCCGGGCGTGACGGCGGTCGTGACCAACAACCAGATTTTCGTAAGCTGGATTGGTTCGCCCGGCACCACTTACAATCTTAAGCGTTCCTACGTCACCGGCGGACCTTACACCATGCTTGCCGCCGCAACCACCGGCACCAATTTCAGCGATACCAACGTGGTTTCCTGCCAGTCGTATTATTATGTGGTCACCATCACCAACGCCGGCAACGAAAGTCTCAACTCTGCTGAAGCCAGCGCCGAATTGCCGGGCGCGCTTCCGCCCCAGTTCACGAGCGCCGACATTGGCGTGGTGGGATTGCCCGGCAGCGCTTCATTCTGCGGCGGCCAGTTCACCATCTCCGGTTCCGGCGCGGACATTTGGAACAACGCCGACGCCTTCCAGTTCGTTTATGCTTACGTTCCGATCAGCACCAACTGCGACAT
>DMQW01000004.1 GCA_003455565.1 Limisphaerales bacterium | reverse complement strand
AAATCCCGACAATGTCATCGCTGCCATCAATCTGGATTTCAACCGGACCTTGCGCGCCGGTTCCACTGCGAGCATTGACCTCACCCGCGTCACCGCCGACCAGTTCGGCAAATACCGCAGTTGGAACGCCGTCCTCAATGCCAACGGCCCGTTTGATGAAACCAGCTTTTGTTTTGAAAACGGCGTGTATCTCCTGCAAGGTGGCCTCATGCGCCAGGCGGCCGCACCCTTCACCCGCGTCCGCCAGCTCGCCCCCGACAATCTCGCCACCCGGCTCTTTCTCGCGCAGATTTATATCTTTGCCCGGCAGGCCGACCGGGCGCTCGAAGCATTGCACGACCCGCTCACGCAGCCCCGCAAGTTTTCGCTGACCGTAAGTAATTCAACCGAATTGAACATCCTCGCCTCGGCCGCCCATTTCCAAAAAAATGAAATTTCACGCGGCGTTGAACTGCTGGAAACTGAAATCAACCGCCACCCCGACGACAACACTTTGCTTACCGCCGCCACGCAGGCTTATTTCATGCGCGGCCTCTACACCAACGCGCTGCACGTCATTGAACGCAAGCTCGCGCAGACGCCCGACGATCCGCAATGGCTCTTCGGCAAAGGCTACGCCAGCATCCAGCTGGGCGACAATGCGAACGCCATCAAAGCGCTCACCCGCGTCCTGGAAATCCAGACCAACGACCCCACCGCCCGGTTCAACCGCGCCCTCGCCTATCTCAACAGCGACAAGCTCGACGCCGCCCGCGCCGATTACAACCAGTTGCAAACCAGCTTCACCAACTCGTTTCAAGTCGCCTTCGGCCTCGCGGAAATCGCCTGGCGCCAGCACGACACGAATGAATCCATCCGCAACTACCAGCTTTACCTCGCCAACGCACCGACCAATTCCGTTGAAGCCAAGACCGTCCGCGAACGCCTGACGCAGCTTCGCGCCAAATGACGCCATGCGCGTCACGCACATCATCACCCGGTTCATCATCGGTGGCGCACAGGAAAACACCCTCGCCACCGTCCACGGCCTGCGCCAGAAATTCGGCGTCGAAGTCAATTTGATCTCCGGCCCGACAATTGGGCCGGAAGGTTCGCTCGAAGCTGAAGCCGCAAAAATTCCCGGACTGCTCACCATCATTCCCGAACTCGTCCGCCCCATTCATCCGCTGAAAGATTTCATCACGCTCCGCAAACTGGAAAAAATCCTGCGCGAACAGAAATCCGACCTCGTCCACACGCACAGCGGCAAGGCGGGAATTCTCGGACGGCTGGCGGCAAAACGCGCCGGCGTGCCCGTCATTATTCATCACATCCACGGCCCGTCGTTCGGAAACTTTCAAGGCGCGGTCGCCAATTTTATTTTCACAGCCGCCGAAAAATATGCCGCCCGCGTCACCGACCATTTCTTCTGCTCCGCCAGTGCGATGACGAAACTTTACCTCGCCGCCGGAATTGGAAAACCGGAAATGTTCACGCGTATCTTCAGCGGCTTCAAACTCGAACCGTTCCTGAACGCGACCAACGACCTCGCACTCCGCCGCCAGTTCGGACTGGAAGAAAATCATTTCGTCATCGGCAAAATCGCGCGCCTCTTCAAGCTCAAAGGCCACGCCGATTTGCTGACGGCGTTCGCAAAAATTCTCCCGCAAGTTCCGCAAGCGCGGCTGCTCTTCGTCGGCGACGGCGCGTTGCGCGGCGAAATTGAAAACCAGATCCGCGCGCTGGGCCTCGATGGCAAAGTCATTTTCACCGGCCTCGTGCCGCCCGGCGAAGTCGCGCGCCACGTCGGCATCATGGATTGCGTCGCGCATCTTTCGTATCGTGAAGCCTTGTCGCGCGCCTTGCCGCAGGCGCTCGCCGCCGGCAAACCCGTCATCGCCTACGACTTTGACGGCGCGGATGAAGTCTGCCTCGAAAACGAAACCGGCTTCGTCGTCCGCACCGGCGACACGGACGCCGCCGCGCAGAGATTGCTGCAACTCGCCAACGATTCAGCATTGCGAAAAAAACTTGGTCAGCGCGGCCAAGCCTTTGCCCGCGAAAATTTCTCCGTCGAAAAAATGGTGGAGGATCAATACAACGGCTATCTCCAGCTTTTGGAAGCCAGCAAACGCAAACCACAATGACTAAAACCTAATGACGAATGACTAAAGAATTTTCCAATGCCCAAATGTCGAATGACGCTGGCATCCGTCATTCGGGCTTCGTCATTCTTTCGTCATTCGGATTTAGTCATTAGTCATTTCACCATGTCCTTTCCCTTCAACTTTTTCATCGCCGCTTTCCTGGGCGCGTTCGCGACCTCGCTGCTCGCGCTGCCGCTCTGGCGCAAATGGTGTCTGCGCACGAATCTCGTGGATGACCCCGGACATCGCAAAATTCACAGCTCGCCAATCCCGCTCGCCGGCGGCTGCGCCGTGCTGACGGGAATTCTTCTGCCGCTTGCTGTCGGCGCGGTTCTGCTCAAGCTGGACATCGTCAAAATTTCCTCCGCCGGATTGATTGTCCACGGCCTTGACCGGCGTGCGATGGAACTCGCCGTCCTTGCGCTCGGCGCGGTCGCTATCACGATTCTTGGCTGGCTGGACGACAAACACGAATTGAAGGCGTTGCCGAAATTCATCGGGCAGATTCTCATCGCCATCGCCGCCGCCGCCGCGTGCAAACGCATCACGCTGTTTGTTCACAGCGAAGTTTTCAGCTACGCCATCACGATTCTCTGGCTGCTTACCGTCATCAACGCCTTCAATTTCATGGACAACATGAACGGCCTCTGCGCCGGTCTCGGCGCGATTGGCGCGTTCATCTTTGCGCTCATCGCCGCTGCGAACGGTGAATACCTCGTCGCCATCACGGGCTTTCTCATGTGCGGCGCGCTGGTCGGATTTCTGCCGTGGAATTTTCCGGATGCCCGCGCATTTCTCGGCGACGCCGGCAGCCATCTCACCGGCTACCTGCTCGCGGTCATGGCGATTCTGCCGCATTTTTACACGAAGCAAAATCCGCGTCCGCTCGCCGTGCTGGCGCCGCTGCTCGTGCTGGCGATTCCCCTGCTCGACCTCGCGCAAGTCAGCCTGTTCCGCACGTTGAACAAAAAACCGTTCTGGATCGGCGACACGAATCACCTCTCGCACCGGCTCACGCGCACAGGCATGAGCCGAACCAAGGCGGTGCTGGTGCTCTGGCTGATTGCCGCCGTGGTGGGCGCGCTGGCTTGCTGGCTTTGATCAAAAAAAGACGCGAGTGTTGCCGCTGGCGGGCTTTTGGTGGCATTACTGCGGACTTACCCATTTATGGGGGTCTTGAGCACCACCGCAGTCAAATTTTATCCAGGCAATTCCTGACGGTTTGCGCGAGCTTGTTCGCCGCAAACGGCTTGGCGAGAAAATTAACGCCTTCTTCCAGGTGAAAATCCTTGCCGGCGATGTCCGCGCTGTAACCGCTGGCATAGATGACTTTTAATTTTGGGTCATGCTGTAAAAGCTGTTCGCCCAGTTCTTTTCCGGTCAGACCGCCGGGCATCACCATGTCAGTCAGCACCAGACGGATTTCCGCGCGGTGTTCTTTCCAGACCTCCAAAGCTTCGGCTCCGGTGGACGCTTCCAGCACGCGATAGCCGAGGCGCGACAAGGTGATTCGAATCGCGGCGCGCAGGGAGGACTCGTCCTCGACCAGCAAAATGGTTTCGTTGCCGCTGCGGATGGCTGCCAGCGACGACCAGTTGGCTTTTTTGTCTGAAGCCTTGGTCAGACGCGGGAGATAAATCCGGAAGGTCGTTCCCTGGCCGGCTTCGCTATACACATTGATCCAGCCTTGATGTTGCTGGACGATGCCGAAGACGGTGGCCAGCCCGAGGCCGGTGCCTTTGCCGACGTCCTTGGTGGTGAAGAACGGCTCGAAAATTCGCGGCAGAATTTCCGGCGGGATGCCGCCGCCGGTGTCGCTCACGCTCACACACGCGAACGAACCGGGCCGGGCCTGGGAAGTTTGGGCCGCCGTGACTTCATCAAACTCCACGGCGGAAGTTTCGATGAGGAGCCGGCCGCCTTTGGGCATGGCGTCGCGGGCGTTGACCGTCAGGTTCATGAGGATTTGATCAACCATGCCCGCGTCGGCATGAACCAACAACGGCTGGGGAGAAAACTTGAACTGCATCTCGACATCCTCGCCGAGGACGCGTTGCAGCATTTTGGTGATGCTGGTGACGACTTCGTTCAAATCAAGGTCGTGCGGTTGCAATGCCTGTTTGCGGCTGAACAGGAGCAACTGGCGGGTGAGGTCGGCCGCGCGCTGGGTGGACTTTTCAATCTCGCCGGCAAAATCCAGTTGTTTGG
>DMQW01000109.1 GCA_003455565.1 Limisphaerales bacterium | reverse complement strand
ACCAGCACGCCGTTGTGGTTATTTTTTTCCGGATCGGAACTGTCGCTGGCGTCGCCTTCACCGCGCCACCAGCCGGCGATGCCGGGGCCGCGATACCAGAACGTCACGTTATATAGCCGGCCGGGGATGGTTGGAATCGAGCGCGTGATCGTGCCCTTGGCCAAGGCTAGAAAATTGCTGCCGACGTTGTCGCCCACGGAGTCAGCCGGATCGGTGACGACGCTTACGAGGTTGTTGGTCAGCATCGTCACGTTGGTTACTACTTGGAACTGGTTGTTAGTTACAATGGTGGTATAAGTCACCAAGTTCGTAGGAACAGTCCAGCCATCAAGGTTGGTCGTCAGACCAAAATAATCTCCATTGGTCGCCAGTTCAAAATCACTCAAGACATAGTTGGTCGCCGAGGCCGTGAAGTTGTAAGGCGGTTCCGCAAACTTGATCGGCATCGTGGCCAGATTGGTGTCGTCGGTGAACACCAGATACTGATAGTTGGTGACTGTGGCTCCGGCGGTGTAGATCCACGCATCACCAAGCGCGGCAAAAGGATTGCCAAACTGGTTCATGATGATGGTTATGGCGGTTACGCCCGGCGGATAGGAAACAGGGATGGTCACCGGCCCTGCGGGATTGTTGGTAAATCCAGTGTCCAAAATCTGATTGATCAGGGCAATGTTGGTTCCGGCATAAACCGTCATTTCATCCACGACCGTATAGAAGTCATAGGTGATCGGCACCGTCCCGCCGAGGGGCGAGACCTCCAGGTAATTGGTGTTGGCCGCCGCGCCGCCGGTGGCCGTGGAGTTTAGGACATTGGTATAGACAAACGTGCTGCCCGCACCATTGGTGTCCCAGCCGCCGCGATTTTCCATCAGCAACACGCGCTGGCCGGTCGGGCTGACCAGCGTGAACGCATAATCCGAGATGCGCGGCGACTTGATGACCAGTCCGACATTCACCGACGCGACCAGTTGCGTGACCGTAAGCGGAACGGCGATGGTGGAAGCGCTGACGGCGTCATCAAAGAGCGTCTGCCCCGAGCTGGCGGTGTAGTTGTAAATGTCGCTCGCGGACGAGTCAACGCCCAGCGTGGCGGACAGAAACACGTTCGTCGCGGCGATCAAACCCGGATTGTAGAGGCCGACGAAATAACGCCCCATGTCCAGCGGCGGCCCGATGGAAATGGAATTGCCGGGCAGCGTCCCGCCCGGATAGGTGCCGGCGATACAGTTGGTCAAATCCGCCTCCTGATCGAAGTCCGTCAGCGTCGGTTCGTTGCCCAGTTTTTCATACATCCGAATCGGCGGCGTGGCCGTGGGCGGCAGGTTCGTCGCGAAAAAAGTCAGGTTCGTGTAGCCCGGCGGCACGTCCACGTAATCTATGAACCAGCCGCCGGCGGGAACGGTGATGATGATGCCCGGCCCGGTGAGATTGCGGTGCGGCTGGATGAGCAGGCTGAACTGGCTCACGCGGCCGGTCATCGTCAGCGAGTTGTCCATTGCGCTCAAAATCCACGGGCCGAGCGCGGACATGCCTTGGAAATTCATCAGGTTGCCCGGACCGTCGGAAGGTTGCGTGCCGGCGACGGAATTGCGGCTGTCGTCATAAATCAGCGGGGCGGTGCCGAACGTGTTGCCCAGTCCGTCGTGGTTGTTCAGCACGACCGATTGTCCGCCGAACGTCAGCGCGCCGAACAGGTCGCCGAAATTCTGATGTTCGTCCAGGTTGATCACCGTCACCTGCTCCACCGCCATCGGCAGCACCGCCAGCGCGAAAACATCCACCACGCCGGGATGCGCGTTGTTGCCGTCGGGAATGTTGACCGGCAGCACCAGGCCGTTGACGATCTGGTTGCCGTTCTGGTCGAGCTGGCTGAACGGTATCGAGGTGAACACCGGGAGGAACGCATATTCCGACGCCATCTGGTCCTCGGACTTCACGCCGATGTAATACACCTGCCCCTGCCTGGAGTTGGTGTAGAAGACAAATTCCGTCCCGCCCTGGCCGAGCGACGCGCGGCTGTTGTTCGCGCCGGCCAGACAGTTGGAAATCGTCACCGGATTCAGGTTCGTCAGCCCGGAGTCCGTGGTCGCATAAAGATCAATGTCCGCCGACGGCCGCGTGGCGTTGGCCACGGAGCTTTCATAAACGCCCATGCGCGGAATCGAGAGCGTGTCGGAATTGAACGTGATGAACGCGGCGTTCGTGACATCCGCCGTCAGCCCGGTGTTCGTCACCACATAGAAATGCCACTGGTTGGTCATGCCGATCCTGACCACGCCGTTGGGTCCCCAGACCGTGTTCGTGCCGAGCGGCAGATTGTTCGTGCCGAGCAGCGGCGTGTTCGCGCCGACGAACTGGTTGAACAGCGGCGAATTCGTGCTGGTCACAAACGTGATCAACTGGTCAGTCGTCGGATTGCTGACTAAACCCAAACCGGGACCGATGTCCGTCACCGTGAGCGCGTCGGGCACCTCGCCTTCGCCGCACGAAATCACCAGTGCATAATCCTGCACCACGTTGTTCGTGTGCGCGGTCACGGCGTTCACGTTCACCGCGCGGCCCACGACGGTCACGGAGTAGCTGCCCGCCAGCAGCGGCGGCAGGAGGATGTTCTCGACGTTGTTGATCGTGTCCAGGTTCGGCGGCGCATTGGTGTTCCACCGCCGGTTGTAGCCGACATCCGGCGAAATATCATTGCCGAAATATACGTCGCCGGTTTCCAGGTTGGTGATGACAAGGTCGAGATTGTTGACGAGCTTGATGGCGGCGGCGGGGTCGCCCGGCGGATCCGTCCACACCAGCGTCGCCTGCAACTGCAAAAACTGCGCGTCGGAATTCGTGTTGAGCGTGACGAGATAGGTATGGGCGTCGCCGGTCGCCAGCGCGGTGAGCGGACTTTGATCCACGAAAAACAGCGGCATGGGATTCACGCCGTTGGGAATGACGGGGAGGTTGCTCGTCGTCAACGGCAGCAAGTTGGGCAGGCTGGGCAGGCCCCAGCCTTGGAAGTTGTTGCCGTTGGTGATGCCGTAAGTGTAGCTGCCAACCGACCGCGAACCGTTGATGAGCATCGCCTTGAGCAGCGCCGGACTGGGCGTGAGGCTCAATTTGTTGGTGAAGTAATCCTGCATCAACGCCAGCACGCCGGACACCGCCGCCGCCGCCATGCTCGTGCCGGACTCATAACGGTAAGACCCGCCGAGACTGTCGTTCATGCCTTCCAGCACCTGGTAGCGGTCGCCCACGTTGTTGGTGGCGCGGATCTCCACGAACAGGTCGTAGTTGACCGATATGTTGTTGCTGTTGCCCACGGCGAAGGAAAATCCGTTGTTCTGATAAGTCACGATGCTCGCGTCCGGCGGAATGGAAACACCGTCCTTCGTCGTCACAAAATCATAACTGGTCGTCGTCGGAAAGCCCGTTTGCTTCACATAAATCGGCAGGTCCGCCGGAAACGGACTGGGGGAATACTTATTCGGCGTGATGCCGATCACCACGCTGATCGCGTTCGGCGGCACCGACACGCTGTAATACACCAGCGAATTCGTCGCCACGATCTGAAACGTGTAGTCCGTCCGCTGCCCGTTCGTCGGGTTGTAATACGCATTCGTGTCCCACTGCGCCGAGCGCGTCGAGACCACAAAGTTGCCCGGCGCCACCACGTCCGGCTTGAACCGCCCGAACGAACCTTCCGTCCCCACGCCCACGTTGCCGCGCGAGGAATAGGATGCCACCTGCGAGCGGGAATCCGTCTGCGGCTGCCAGTAGGCGCTCTGGTTCGTCGTGGGCGCGTTCGTCCCAGATGCGGGCGTGATGCTCAAAGTGACGATGTTCGTGATGTTGCGCAACTGCTCCAGCGCGCCCACTGTGATGACGTTCTTGGCCGTGCCCGGCGACATGATGGTGTCCGCGCTGCCACCCGCGCCGTCGCTGTTGCCGCCGCCGTTGTTACCCGCCGCGAACACGAACAGCACCGGCTGCGAACCGGTCGTGAACGGCCGCGCGTCGCGCGTCGCCGCATCGTAGCTCGCCGCCGCCAGATCATATTCCGCCGCACCGCGGCCGTAATCCCAACTGTTGTTGGAAATCAGCGCGTTCGTTTGCGCCGCCGCTTCCTGAAGGTTCCGGTCTGAACCATTCATGTTCATTGAAAACAACGTCGCCAGCGGCGCCTTGCCGCGAAAATCCGCGTTGGTAATTGAGCCTTCCGCGACCGAGCCGACATTCACCGGACTCAAACTCATGCTGCCGTTGCCCGCGATAATGCCCGCGACGTGCGTGCCGTGGAAGGAGGCGGCACGGTCGACCGGCAGGTTCCCCGGCGCGCCCGATCCAGGACCCGGGAAGGTGCGCGCGACGATCACCTTCGGCG
>DMQW01000447.1:641-5773 GCA_003455565.1 Limisphaerales bacterium | reverse complement strand
CCGCCAAACGCCAGCCGAGAAAACGCCCGGTGGCCGCGACGCCTCGTCGCCATTCCCGCCTTCCGCTTTTTTGTTTGCGTCATAATTTGGTGGCGGCGGTGCTGCCGCACCGCCGTGCGTCGCCGCAGCGGCGCACCCACCAAACTCAAATTAGGATGCCGCCGTTTTTTCGTGGCTTTCGCGTCTTTCGCGGTTAAAAATCCGCCATGTCAAAATACAAGATCGGCATCATCGGCGGCAGCGGCCTGTATCACATCGAAGGCTTCACGAACCAGAAATGGGTGAAGGTTAAAACGCCGTTCGGTGCGCCGTCGGATGAATTTCTCACCGGCACGCTCGCCGGGCGCGAAGTGGTTTTTCTGCCGCGCCACGCACGCGGCCACCGCATTTTGCCAAGTGAACTCAACCATCGCGCGAACCTCTGGGCGATGAAAAAACTTGGCGTCGCGTGGATCATCAGCGTCAGCGCCGTCGGCTCGTTACAGGAAAAATACCGTCCGTGCGACATCGTTTTGCCCGACCAGTTTCTCGACCGCACCAAGCGCGATTTCGAGCACACCTTTTTCGGACGCGGCATCGTCGGCCACATTGCCTTTGCCGATCCGGTTTGTGAAGAACTGCGGAAAATTATTTTGCAGACCGCGCGCGGTTTGAAAGCGCGCGTTCACGACGGCGGCATTTATGTGAACATGGAAGGCCCGGCGTTCAGCACCCGCGCCGAATCCACGACCAACCACAAGCTCGGCTACGATGTCATCGGTATGACGAATCTTGGCGAGGCCAGGTGCGCCCGCGAAGCCGAGATCGCCTACGCGACAATGGCCATGATCACCGACTACGATTGCTGGAAAATGGACGAGGCGCACGTCACCGTCGAAATGGTCATTGCCAACCTGATGAAAAATGCCGCGACCGCCAAAGCCATCGTCGCCAAAGTGATTCCGCAGATTCCCGCCGAACCGAACTGGCCGTGCCACTCCGCACTCAAGAATGCCATCATGACCGACCGCAAATTCTGGCCGAAGAAAACCATCGCTGCGCTGAAGCCGATCATCGCAAAATATCTGTGAACAAACGCGCCATCATCAAGAAGATCACCGAGAAGCTCGTCGCCGAGCTGGAGGTTTATTTCCGCGCTGCGCAGTTCTCCCGTGCCGAAGCCACGCACGAACAAAGCAAGGCCGAGAGCAAATACGACACGCGCGGCCTCGAAGCCTCCTACCTCGCGCGCGGCCAGTCCAAGCAGGCGGCGGAACTCGAAGCCGCCATCGCCGAATTCGAGAAGCTCGGCGCGCGCAAGTTCGCGGACGGCGACGCCATCGCCGTGGGCGCGCTGGTGGAACTGGAACATGGCGATGAAAGTTCCTTTTACTTCCTCGGCCCGCGCGCCGGCGGCACGGAAGTGTTGCACGACAAAAAGGAAATCCTCGTCATCACCCCGCAATCGCCGCTGGGCGAACAGCTCCTCGGCAAAAAATCCGGCGACGAACTGCAATTGAAACTCGGCGGTAGAAATCAACCGGCGAAGATTGTCAGCGTTGAATAAGAGCGCGGCTTTGCGCCATTCTACAAAACCTTTGCCAAAGCCTCCCTCATTTCTTTCGCATCCTGAAAGCGTGACTTGGGTTTGATCTCCAACGCGCGGTCTATGACTGCGGCGAGTGGTTTGGGAATGTTGCCGTCACGCTTTCGAATCGGAATGACGCCGCCATCGAGGACGACAGCCAGCGGGTCTTTGTCTTTCGGAAAATCACGCGGTAGCCATCCGGTAAGCATGATGTAGAAAGTTGCCGCGATGCTCCACACGTCGCTCACAGGTTTGACGCGCTTGAAGTTCACGATTTGCTCGCGTGGCATGTAATACAGCGTCCCACCGAAATTGCCCGTCAAAGTCAATCCACTCAATCCCGCCTGTTCAAAATTCTTGGCGAGTCCGAAGTCCGACACCTTCACCTTGCGATCCGATTTGTTTCCAACGAGCAAAATATTTCCCGGCTTGAGATCGCGATGCACGATTCCTTTCGCGTGCGCGAACGCGAGACCATCCAATGTTTGGAGCATGATATTCTTTGCTTCATCCAGCGGAACTTTCCCGCCGCGCCGGTTCATCAAGTCGGCGAGACTCCCGGCATTGCAAAACTCCATCACGAAGTAGAACGCGCCGCCGACCGAACCTTGATCGAAAAACGATACGATGTTCGGATGGCGCAGCGAACGCAGCAGTTCCATCTCCTGCAAAAACTTTTTCTTCGTCTTCTCATCAACCGCGACTCTGGCAAGCAGCACCTTCACCGCGACCGAGACGCCGTCTTTCTTGCGCCGCGCCAGATACACCGCGCCGCTGCCGCCCACGCCAAGCAGATGTAAAACCTCATAGCCTTCAATCGTAGGCGCAGGCTCGCCGTTCCGCTTCACACGCGCCTTTTCGAGCATGGCCGCGAGCGCCTGCCACGGGTCGGCATCGGCTTTCCCTCGGCAATCGCCGCACAAACCATTTTCGTCCGGCACATGACCGATGCCGCCGGTGAATTTCTTGCCGCACTTCACACACGACGTTGGCTCTGCTTTTACCTTGTCCGCTTTCTTCGCACGACACGAACCGCACATGAACAGATTGCCCAGCCACGCCGATTGCTTTTTTTGATTGTCCGGAATTTTACAACCACAGCGCGTGCAAGCAGCAGGGACATGGACTTGCACCAACAACATGGTCTGGCCGACTTTGATTTTATCCCCGTCCTTCAGGTCAACGTGCGGGTGAACCGTTTTCGCTCCCTCCTCCGGCGTTTCCATTTTCTTGCGCCCGCCAATCTTCTTGCCGTTGACATAAGTTCCGTTGAGGCTTCCGAGATCGCGAATGCGCGCGTGCGGCGGACTTGTCTCCATGAAAAAATGATGTCGCGAAACCCCTTCATCATCCGGCAGACACGCGTGCAAGTCTGGCATGCGCCCAAAAATGAAAGTGTCGTGTTCCGTGAAGGAAAAATCTTTTCCCTCCATCGGGCCTTGTTCGACTTTCAGCTTGATGCTCGCGCTCATAAAATCCGACTTGTGCGAACTGTTTTAGTCGAGGCTGGGCGCAAAGTCCATCCAAAGCATCCTCGACAATGCAGGTGAACGGAAATAATTTTACGGCACATCAAAAAGAATGCCGCATGAAAGAAAACGAATCAGATTGGGCTGTCGGTCAGGAACTGCTGGGCGACTACATTGTCGAAGGCGTGCTTGGAGAAGGCGGCATGGGGCGCGTGTATCTCATGCGTAGTTATTCGCACGGAAATCAGTTCGCACTCAAGCGGGCATTGTTGAAGAGGGAATCTGACCGAAAGAATTTCCTCACCGAATTGCAGACGTGGATTGATTTGCCCGAACACCCGAACCTGACGGCGTGTCGTTTCTTCCGCAGCTTGGATGATGAAATTCTCATTTTTGCCGAATACGTCGCGGGTGGAACGCTGCAATCGTGGATATACGACCGCAAGCTACTCACGCTTGATCAAATTCTGGACGTGGCAATTCAGTTCGCGTGGGGATTGCATATGGCGCACGAGCGCGGATTGATTCATCAGGACGTGAAACCCGGCAACGTGCTGATGACGCCGGACGGGGTGGTAAAAATTTCCGACTTTGGACTGGCACGAGCGCGTGTGCGCGGGGAAGAAATTGCGGGCGGCGGAATCCAAAGTGTGTTGGTGAGTTCGGGCGGACTGACACCTGCGTATTGCTCGCCGGAACAAAAAGCTAGAAAGCCGTTGGATCGCCGAACGGACATCTGGTCTTGGGGCGTAAGTGTGTTGGAAATGTTTTACGGCGAACCGCCGTGCGCAATTAGTGGGGGAGAACACGCGCTCGCGGTGCTTGAAGCATATTTGGAATCGGACGATCAAGACGAGGGATTGGCGAAGATGCCAGTTGGGGTGGCGGTGCTGCTGCGGCAATGCTTCAGCAAGTCTGTCGAAAACCGCTGGCGCAACTTGGCTGAAGTGCTTGCGGTGCTGACACAGGAATATCAAGCCGCGACTGGAAAAGTGTATTCACGAAAGTTGGCGGGCATCCAAGAACAAGCCCATATAAAACAAGAAAGACTAACTCGCGAAGGCGCACAGTGGGCTGATCCTCAATGGTGGTTAGAGCGGGCACTACAGGCAGAAGGAATTGATGCCGCTGAAGCTAAACGGATTCTGGAAAGAACCGCTGGCTCGCGACGCGGACAGTTGGTTGCAGACTTAGCGGTCTTTGATGAAGCACGGCAAAGATTTGAACGATTGGTTCAAAGTGGACATAAGAATGAAGAAGTCGGATTGGCTGAATTGTGCATGAACAAGGCACTCGTTCATTTAACGGCGAGTGATTTACAGGGAGCATCGAACGAGTATGAGCGAGCAATAGAAATTCAAAAACGCCTCGTTGATGAAGATGGACGAACTGCGGTGGTTAACAATTTGGCAGCGGCTTACATGAACAAGGCGAATGTGGTAAGCACGCTAGGAGACAAGCAAGCTGCGGTAGCTTTGTATGACCGGGCGATTGAAGTTGTAGAGCGATTCGTCCATCAGGAGGGGCGGCAGGAATTGACCGAAGCTTTGGCAACTGCCTGCATGAGCAAGGCCCAAGCGATATTCGAACTTGGAGATAAGCGAGCGGCAGCCGAATTGTTGAACCGGGCGATTGAGATTTTAGAATGCCTCGTTAATCAAGATGGGCGGCAGGAGTTCGCTGACGATTTGTCGAAGGCCTACATGAACAAAGCCATTGTGATGCGCGAACTAGGAAGCAAGCGGGCGGCGGTTGATCTGTATAACCAGGCGATTGAGATTTTCGAACGCCTCGTTCATCAGGAGGGACGGCAGGAATTGACTGAAGTTTTGGCTACGGCTTACATGAATAAGGCCAATGCGGAACGCGAACTAGGAGACAAGCGGGCGGCAGCCGACTTGTATGACCGAGTAATTGAAATTGCAGTGAGACTCATTGATCAAGAAGGACGCCGAGATATTGCAGATTTTTTGGCGAAGGCCTGCATAAACAAGGCCGTCGTGGTAAACGAACTAGGAGACAAGCAAGCTGCGGTAGGTTTGTATGACCGGGCGATTGAAATTTTGGAGCGCTTCGTTCATCAGGAGGGACGGCAG
>DMQW01000447.1:0-449 GCA_003455565.1 Limisphaerales bacterium | reverse complement strand
GTTCATCAGGAGGGACGGCAGGAGTTAGCTGATAATTTGGCGAAGTCCTATATGAGCAAGACTCTTCTGGTAAGCGAACTGGGAGACAACCATGCCGCAGGAGCTTTGTATGACCGGGCGATAAAAATTCGAGAACTGCTAGTTCATCAAGAGGGACGGCTGGATTTGGGTGGCGATTTGGCAACGGTTTACATGAACAAGGCCGCTGTGGAAAACGACCTGGGAAACAAGTGGGCGGCAGCCGAGTTGTATGATCGAGCAATTGAGCTTGTGGGGAGACTTATTGATCAAGAAAGACGACAGGAGTTTGCGGAACTTTTGGCGAAGCTCTACATGAACAAGGCTGTTGTAATGCAAGACTTGGGAGATTTTCCAGCAGCTATTGAATTACATAGTCAGGCAATTGGAATTCTAGATCCCCTCGTTCATCAAGAGGGACGGCAGGAGTT
>DMQW01000029.1:3307-3557 GCA_003455565.1 Limisphaerales bacterium | reverse complement strand
CCTTTGGGGAATTTATCTTCGAGACGGTTGGTGCAGACATTCATTCGGCGCAATACACCAAACAGGGCACATCAAAAGCAAACAAGCTCCGCTCCTTTTGGAAACAGGAATCCGATTACAAAGTCGGACAGCTTTTGAAGGCGTTGGTTGACTATGAGGCTTCTCAAAACCTACAACCAACCCCCGAACAAAAGGCATTGCGTGAACGCTGCGGTCATATCGCGGCCCGGCTCCTCGCCGGTTCGCCTAG
>DMQW01000029.1:0-3040 GCA_003455565.1 Limisphaerales bacterium | reverse complement strand
CTTGAGCCGCTGAAGGCTCAGGCAAAATTGTTGGACGCAAATCATCTTGCTGAACAGATTTGGCGGATGGAAGCTTCCGTCGAAACTGATCCGCCACTCGCTATCGGGACAGCGAAAGAGTTGATCGAGACTTGCTGCAAAACAATTCTGGCTGAACGGGGCAAGCCTATTTCCGGAACTCCAGATATGCCCACTCTAACCAAAGCGACGATGAAAGAATTGAAGCTTGTTCCTGATGATGTGCCGGACTCGGCCCGCGGCGGCGACGTAATCAAGCGTCTTCTCAGCAATCTTGGCACAATTGGAAATGGTCTGGCTGAACTGCGTGGTCTTTACGGCACTGGTCACGGAAAGCACGGCAAAACATCAGGACTCAGCGCACGCCACGCGAAACTGGCCGTCGGTGCGGCAAGCGCCTTGGCAACGTTTCTTTTCGAAACTCACATGGAGACGAAACCATGAGAAAATATCGCACGCTCGCCGCGTTGCGCGACGCGCTGCTGCCGAAGCTGCTGTCGGGCGAGTTGCGCGTGCCGGCCAAACTTGGTTCACTGGCTTTATGATCCGTTCATTTGACGAACCCGCCGGCAAGAACCCGCGCGAACCCGGCCCGCGCTCGTTGCTTCGCTCCATCGAGCGGGCGCTGGCCGCCAAATCCAATGATCCGTCGGACCGGGCGCAGGATTTGTTTTACGAGGCCATGGATGCGCCTTCGGAAGCGGAGGAACTCAAGCTGCTGGAAAAGGCGTTGAAGCTGGACGCCGGGAACGTGGACGTGCTGCTGGCGCTGTTGCGTCACGAAACGTTTTCACCGGCGGAGGAAATTGAGTTTCTGCAAAAGCTCGTGAAGCTGGCCGAAACGCGGCTCGGCGCAAAGGCGTTCAAGGAATTTGCCGGCGCGTTTTGGGGATTCCACGAAACGCGGCCCTACATGCGGGTGCGGGAAATGTTGGCGGAACATTTGCGCGTGGCCGGAAGGCTGGAGGAAGCCGTTGCGGAATATGAAAGCATGCTGGAATTGAACCCCGGCGACAACCAGGGCGTGCGGTATTCATTGCTGCCGTGCCTGCTGATTTTGCAGCGGCTGGAGGCGGCGCGAAAATTGTTTGAAAAATATCCGGAGGAGTTTGAGTTCAACGCGGTTTTCGCCTGGGGACGGGTTTTGGAACGATTTTTGTCGGATGATTTGCCGGGCGCGGCAACGGGGCTCGCGGTCGCGCGGAAACAAAATCCGCACCTACAGGTTTATGTGAAGGGGCATCGGCAGATTCCCAAAACAATACCGGAAGCCTACGCGCCGGGCAGCAAGGAGGAGGCGATCTGTTTCGCAGATGTCGTGCGCGCGGCTTTGGAGAAATATCCGGCGGCGTTGAAATGGCTGGAGGCGCAAAAGGTGAAATGAACGAATCATCATCCCATCTTCCCGCGCCCGGCGGGGGCGAGCTTATCCTCTACCAGACGGAGGACGGGCGCACGCGCATCCAGTGCCGGTTTGAGAATGAGACGGTGTGGATGACGCAGGCGTTGATGGCGGAACTGTTTCAAAAAGACGTCCGCACCATCAACGAACACCTGCAAAACATCTTCGCGGAGGGGGAATTGTTCCCGGCGGCAACCATCCGGAAATTCCGGATAGTTCGATCCGAGGGCAGCCGACAGGTGGTTCGAGAGATTGAGCATTACAATTTGGAGGCAATCATCGCCGTTGGTTATCGAGTAAAATCCCCTCGCGGCACTCAATTTCGCCAATGGGCCACGGCGCGGTTGAAGGAGTATCTGGTCAAGGGCTTCACGATGGACGACGAGCGGCTGAAGAATCCGCCGGGTAAGGGCCAGAAGGATTATTTCGACGAGCTGCTGGAGCGCATCCGGGACATCCGCTCGTCGGAAAAGCGATTCTATCAGAAGGTGCTGGAGATTTACGCGACGAGCGTGGACTACGATCTGTCGGCGGAGGCGTCGCAGTTGTTTTTTGCCACAGTGCAGAACAAGATGCACTGGGCCACGCACGGACAGACGGCGGCGGAGGTGATCCACGCGCGCGCGGACGCGGCGAAACCATTCATGGGTTTGCAGACCACGCGGCCCGGCCAGCGCATCCACCGCGAGGACGTGGCGGTGGCCAAGAACTACCTCACGGAAGCGGAGCTGCAAACGCTCAACCGGATTGTGAACCTTTACATCGAATACGCGGAGTTGCAGGCGCTGGAACGGAAACCGATGACTATGCGGGACTGGATCACGAAGCTGGATGAGTTCCTGAAAATCTCGGGACGCAAGCTGCTGGATCACGCGGGCCAAATCTCCGCCGAAGCCGCCAGGGCCAAGGCCGAAGCCGAGTATGAAAAATTCCGCGCGCTGGAAGATGCGAAGCCGTCGCCGGTTGAAAAGGATTTTGAAGCGGCGGTGAAAAAGTTGAAACCGTTGAAACCGGGGAAGAAAGTGCCATGAGTTCACGCTTGAACGAATCGGTGGTGGAACATGCCGCGCTCGACTGGCTGAATGGCTTGGGCTACGAAGTTTTGTCCGGGCTGGCGATTGCACCAGTCGAACCGGCGGCGGAGCGGGCGGATTACAAGCAGGTTTTTCTTTTCGACCGGCTGCAAACCAAGCTGGAGGATTTGAATCCCAAAATTCCGCAGGAGGGTTTGCAGGAAGCGTTGCGGAAAATCCGGCTCATCAGCCATCCCACGCTCATCGAAAACAACCGCGCCTTTCATCGGTTGTTGGTGGAAGGCGTGGATGTGGAATTTCGCAATGCTGACGGCCAAATCGTTCACGACAAGGTCTGGCTGATTGATTTTGCGAATCCCGAAGCCAACGAATTTCTCGCCGTAAACCAGTTCACAGTGGAGGAAGCCCATTTCAACCGCCGCGCGGATGTGGTGGTGTTCATCAACGGTATCCCGCTGGCGGTGTTGGAACTCAAAAACATCGCGGATGAGCAGGCCACGATCCGCAAAGCGTTCGACCAGTTCCAGACTTACAAGGCACAAATCCCGTCACTGTTCAACTCGAACGCGCTGCTGGTGATTTCCGA
>DMQW01000042.1 GCA_003455565.1 Limisphaerales bacterium | reverse complement strand
GTGTCGAGCGAGAGTTCGCCCAGATCCATGCCGGCCATTTTCATCGCCTTGCCCAAAATGTCGTGCGGCACGGTGACGATGTGCGAACCGCAGTCGTTCGCCTGAAAAATGTTCAGCACTTCGCGGACGCTCGCCCAGAGCAATTCCGCGTGCGGCAGATTTTTCAAAATCTTTTTGCTCCCGGTCATGATGGCGACCGGGTCAACGCCCGTATCCGCGATGCGCCCGGCAAAAACCGAGACGACGGCAGGAACTTTGGGATTCAGTGCCGCGGCCACGCCTTTGACCTGTTCCAATGTGAGAATCGCGGTGACGTTCAACTTCACGCCTTCGTTGGCAAGTTCCTTGATGAGTGGCAGTGAAGATTCGCGGCGCGTGTTGGTGATGGGAATCTTGACGTAAACATTTTTTCCCCAGCCGTTGATCTTCAGCGCCTGACGTTTCATCTCCGGAAATTCATCGGAAAAAACTTCGAGCGACAGCGGCTTGACCGTGATGGTCTGCAAAATGTCGCGCGCGAACGCCTCGAAATCCGTCAGGCCAGCCTTGCGCATCAACGTCGGATTGGTCGTCAGGCCTTGGATAAGCGGATTGGCGTTGAGCTGGAGCATGCCAGCTTTGTCCGCGCCATCGGCGAAGATTTTTACGGTCAGGTCTTTGAGTGTTCGATTCATAAATTTTCAGATTCGCGCAAGATGATGTCCGCAGCCCCGCCCAGATTGCGAGCCGAAAAATCAGGTTTCTGCTTCAACTCCTCCGCGTAACCGCGATCAATAAAAATGGTTTTGCAGCCGGCGGCGTGGCCGCAATCAATGTCGCGCCAGCGGTCGCCGACCATCCAGCTTTGCGCAAGGTCAATGCCAAGCTCATTCGCCGCGCGCAACAACATGCCCGGTTTTGGCTTGCGGCAATCGCAGTCCGACGCGCCTTTGCCGGGATGAAAACAAACTTCCACGCGGTCAATCGGCAATTGCGCCATCATGTGCGCGTGGATTTTTTCAACGACTTCTTTCGCGAGCGTGCCACGACCAACATCCGGCTGGTTCGTCGCGACAACCAATAAAAATCCGGCGGCTTTCAGTTTTGCACACGCGGCAGGAACGTCGGAAAGAATTTCAAATTCGGCCAGACTGGTCGGCGGATACGGCCTTGCGTCATGCTCCAACGCGCGGTTGATGACGCCGTCGCGGTCGAGGAAAACGGCGCGGCGTAAATTTGTAGCAGCCGACGTGAGGAGGCTCTGACTGATTGTTTTATTCGCAGACAATTTGAAATTAAAATTTGAGCCTCCTCACGTCGGCCCCTACAAAGTCATTTCGTAGACTCCCACTTGGTCTGGGCGACTTTGAGCTTGGGATGCGAAACGAGCAGGTGCCAGACGACGCCCTGAAAAGCCTCGCTGTGCGGCGTGACGTGCGTGGGATTCACCGTCGGCACGATGACGCAGGCCGTCGCTTCCTTCGCCGTGTAACCACCATCGCGTCCGACGATGCCGATGACCGACGCGCCGACTTTTTTGGCGAGCTGAATCGCGCTCACGAGATTCGGGCTGACATTTTTTTCCAGGTTGCCGCCGCCGACGGAAAAAATCAGCAGGCCGTCTTTCGCGTTGATACGGCTGCCTTTGAGCCACTCGGAGAAAACCGTCGCCCAGCCTTCGTCGTTCGTGCGCGCGGTCAATTCGGAAACATTGTCCGTCGGCGCGTAGGCCTCGAAACCGCAGATTTTGCGAAAATCATTCACCGCATGGCCGGCATTGCCTGCGCTGCCGCCGACGCCAAGAATGAACAGCCGTCCGCCGCGCGACCGAATGGCGGCAAGTTCGTCGGCGCATTTTTCAATAGCGGCTTCGTTGAGTTGCGCCGTGACCTGCTGGACTTCGGCGAGAAATTGTTTGGTAAAGCTCATGGTGATTTTGATTGTAGCAATGATTCCAATTCTGCCAAGCCCGCAGGCGAACCCATTTCGTAAAATCTTTCGCGCACTTCGTAGCCGGCGAGTTGCTTCTCGCGGACGAGCCGGCCCATGACTTCGGCGAGATCGAAAACCTGGTCGGCGGCATACGCATCAAACACCGACGATTTAAACAGGCTCAAGCCATAATCAATATATCGCATTTCCGGCAGTTTAACTTTCTTGTCATAGACCATGATTTCGCCGTCGCGGAAAACGACGTTGCTCGTGTCGTATTTGCCTTCGTTACGATAGACCGTCATCAAACCCAGCTTGCCGCTGCGATGAAAAAATTCTGCGATCGGCGCGTAATCAATCGGCAGATACGAGTCGCCGTAGAGGATAAAAAATTCCGCGCCGAGTTTCGGCAACGCGCGTTTGATCGCGCCGCCGGTGCCGAGCAGTTTTTCGCCGTCGAAGGAATAATCCAGTTTTACGCCAAACGCTTCGCTGCCGAAATCGCGCTGGATCATCTTGCCGAGGTAGCCGATGCACAAAACCGCGCGCCGGATTCCGCGCGCGTAAAGCATCTCAAGCTGATGCGCGAGAAACGGACGGCCAGCGATGGGAACGAGCGACTTTGGAATTTTTTCCGTGATGGGGCGCAGCCGCGTGGCGAGGCCGCCCGCGAGAATCGCCACGGGAATTTCCAACGGCGCGCTCACGAGATGACGAGTTTCGTTCCCTCGAAATCAAAACGGAAGCGGACTTCCTTCAAGCCGGACTGCCGCATCGCGTGGCGCAGCTTCGCCTTGTCCTCCGCGTAAAACATCAGGAAACCGCCGCCGCCCGCGCCGATCAATTTTCCACCGAGCGCGCCGCTGGCCAGCGCGAGGTCATACCACTCGTTGATCTTGGGATTGCTCATGCCGCCGCTGCGTTGTTTCTTGCGCTGCCAGTGGACGTCCATCAGCCGCGCGAACTCGTGCAAATTTCCGGATTCCAACGCAACTTTGCTTTGCAGGCCGAGATCTTTGACGAAGTGCAGATTCTCAATCATGGACTTGTCGTCCGATTTCGATTTCACATCCTGCTCCTTCAAAATCGCCGACGCGCTGCGCGAATAGCCGGTGAAAAATAGAAGCAAATTGTCCTCCAAATTGTCGCGCGTTTCCTTGGAAAGTTTCAACGGCCACGCCTCGACTTTTCCGTTCTCCAAAAATTTGAAACAGGTGATGCCGCCGTAGGCCGCGATGTATTGATCCTGTTTGCCAATCGGTTCTTTGAGGCGGTCAATTTCCACTTCGCACGCCTGCGCCGCGAGTTCGGCAGGATGGACAAGATTTTTTTTATACGCATGCAGCGCCTTGAGCAGCGCCGTCGTGAAACTGCCGGACGATCCCAGACCGGTTCCCGCCGGAATGTCCGCCATCGAAGTCAGTTCAAGCGAATGGCCGTTCATGCCGAGCAATCCAAAAGCTTCGCGGATGATCGGATGTTTCAACTGCGTCGCATCCGGCACACGCTCCAGCTCCGAATACTTCACAATTAAATCCGGCACGAACGTCTCGTGCAGCGTGATATAAACGTAACGGTCAATCGCCGCCGCGATGAGGAAGCCGCCGAATTTTTCGTAATACGACGGCAAATCCGTCCCGCCGCCGCCGAGCGTGACGCGAAGTGGTGAACGCGCGATGATCATAAATTTTTCAGCCCGCTTTTTTCATAAATGGTTTCGACAATTTGAAGTGCCGCGCGCGCTTCGGCAAGTCCGGCGTCCGGCGTGCGCTTCAATTGAATGTCTTCTTCAAATTTTGTCATTTCGATTTTCCACGATTCATCCGCGCCGGGAAATTCATGAATCTTTATGTCGGGAATTCCCATCTCCGGCTTCATCTGGTAATGAAAAAGCTTTTCCAAGCCATAACTGCCGCCAAGACCTTCAATGTGCAGTTTCGTGTGGCGGCCGTAAATCTCGAACGAAAAAAGATTTTTCCATTCCGTGCAACTGACATGCAGCCACGCGGTCTGGCCTTTGGCGGTTTGCAAACTCAAAAACGCATTGTCGTCCACCGGCATTTTCCAAAAATAAGTTGTCGCATGACCTTCGACTTTTGTGAAGTCACCGAGAAACCAGCCCGCGAGGTCAATCAAATGGATGCCTTGGTCAATCAACTCGCCGCCGCCGGAAAGCTTTGGATCCGCGCGCCATTCCTGGTCGTAGCCGATGCGCCCGCCGTGGCCGTAACGCGCGCGGACGAACATCAATTCGCCCATCATGCCGGACGCGAAAATCTCGCGCGCCTTGATGAACGCCGGATGATAACGGTGATTGAAACCAACGCGCACACAGACGCCATGTTTTTTTTCGAGCGCAATCAATTCGTCAATCTGCTTCACGGAAATTCCGGCGGGCTTTTCCACGATGACGTGTTTGCCCGCGCGAATCGCGGCGGCGGAAACTTCTGCGAGAACAGAATTGACCGTCGCCACGATCACTGCATCCACTTGCGGATCGGCGACGGCGGTTTTAAAATCGGAAACCGCGCGGCCAGAGCCGACGATTTTCACCAGTTCCTCGGCGCGCGATAAATTAGTATCGCACGCCACGACGAGTTTTAAACCGGCAGGCAGGCAGGCCAGCCGTTTTTTTCCAATCAGTCCGCAGCCAACAATTGCGTAATTCATTTTTTCCGTCCGCCTCGTCCTCGTCCTCGTTCTCGTTCTCGATTTGTTTCGAGGACGAGGACGAGAAGGAGGACGAGAACGATTATGTGTTCATTTGTCTCCCCAATTTTCCCCACGATCTTCCGGCACGATGCGGCGCAGGCAGTAGATGTCCGACTTCGCCAGTTCGTCGCGGTGTTTCTGCAAATCTTTCCATGGATCCCATTGCGCGCTGATGAGCCTGCCGGTGATGCCGTCGCTCTCCGCGCTGGCAAGATAAACCGCGAGATTCGCGCCAAGTTCCAGCGGCACCGCGCCATTTTCTTTCCACGTTTTATTTTTCTCAAAAAAGGCTGCGCCAACTTTTTCCGGGCCGGCGGCGAGAACTTCATCCACCAGCCGCGTCGCCAACGCGCCGGGCGCAATGGCATTCACATCCACATGAAAACTTTTCAGCTCTTCCGCCAGCGTTTCCATCAGCCGCACGACGGCCGCTTTGGACGCGGCGTAGGCGCTGATGTTCGGCAATGGATTCGTCGCGCCGCCGCCGCTCAAGACGACAATTTTGCCGCGACCGGCCTTTTTGAAATGCGGAATCACAGCTCGGCACGGCAACAAAACGCCGAACAGATTTATGTCCAATGCGCGCCGCCATTCGTCGAGCGAAACGGATTCCGTCGGGCCCATCGGGCCGTAAATGCCAGCATTCAGCACGAGCGCCTGCAACGAACCGAGTTCGCGCAGCGCGAAGGCGACTAGTTCATTGACTTGCGCTTCGCTGGAAACGTCGCAGGTTTTGGCGGAAACTTTTTGCGCGGGAAATTTTTTGGCGAGTTCGTCGCGCGTCGCGAGCAATTCCTTTTCGCTGCGGGCGCACAGCACGACGTTCGCGCCTTCGCGCAGAAAATGTTCGGCGATGGTTTTGCCGAGTCCCTGGCTGCCGCCAGTGATGAGCGCGTTGAGATTTTTGAGTTTCATGTCAGGCACGACCGACGGAAAGATGCTCGACGCCGGGGACGTTTTTCAATTCTTTTTCGAGAAAACGATTGGCATCCACAAACACCGGCTGGCGCATTTGCGGAACGATTTTCGCCCAGTCCGCCTGCCGAAACTGCGGCCATTCGGTGCAAATGGCGACAGCTTCCGCGCCAGTTAAAACAGCAGTGACGTCAGTCGCGAGCGAGACGGAATTCAATTCTGGCGGCAGGTTTTTCACCGCCGGATCAAACGCGCTGACGGTTGCGCCCGCAGCCAAAAGCTTTTGGCACAATTCCACCGCCGCGCTGCGACGCAGCGTGTCGGTGTTCGTCGTGTAAGTGAGTCCGAGGATGGAAATTTTTTTGCCGCGCAGATCGCCGAGGCGCGATTGCAACCGGCGAAACGCCCAACCGCGATGCAGGTCGTTGCTCTGTTTAATGGCCGGAATGACGGAAATTTTTTCGCCTTTCGCGTCGGCGAGTTTCGTCAAAGTCACAACGTCGCGCGCGAGTGTGCCACCGGCGAACGGGCCACCAGGTCCGAGATACGCCTTGGGACCGATACGCGCTTCACTCTTGAGGCCGACGGAAACTTCCTTGGCGTCCGCGCCGGTGTGTTCACAGAGGCGCGCGACTTCGTTGATGAAGGTGATGGAGAGCGCGAGGAAGGAATTGAGCGCGTGCTTGACCATCTCCGCCGACTCGGTGCGCATGAACAAAACCTGCGGCGTGAACGGCGTGAACAGTTTTTCGAGCAAAGCTTTTTTTGCGTCGTTGCGGATGCCAACGACGACACGCTCGGCTTTCTCGAAGGCGTCAATCGCCTTGCCCAGCCGCAGATTTTCCGGCGAGCAGGCGAAATGGAATTGCGGAAATTCCTTTTCCAGCTTCGCGCAGGTGCCGACGGGCAGTTGCGCGGAAATCAAAACGAGCGCGCCGTTCGGCAAATACGGCAACGCACGCCGGAGATTGGCGAGAACTGACTCGACGTCCGATTCGTCGTTGTCGTTGACCGGCGTGTCGTAGGTGAGCCAGAGAACGTCCGCGTTTGCGCAGGCGATTTTTGCGTCGGTCGTGAAGGAAAGTTTTTTGGCCGCGAGACCGGCGGCGATGAGTTCGTTCAAACCGGGTTCAAGCAACGGTGCCTGGCCTTGATTCAACTTCGCAACATTCGCCACATCAAAATCCAGGCCGACGACCGAAAAATGTTTCGCGCAGCACGCCGCCGTGACGCTGCCGAGATGCCAGAGGCCGAGGATGGTGACGTTCATCTTATGTGTGGCTGCGCGAGTCGTAGACCCACTGGTTTTGCTGCAACCATTGGAGCGTGCGCCCGATGCCCTGTTCAATCGTCAACGAGGTTTTCCAGCCGGTGCTGCGGATTTTTTGTGTGTCGAGAAAAATGAACGGGTTGTCGCCGACCCAGCCGCGGCTGCCGCCGGTGTATTCGAGTTTTGGTTTCAAGCCGAGCGCGCCGCAGATGTAGCCGATCGAATTGTTGACCTGAACATATTCGTCCGTGCCGAGGTTGTAGATTTCCACACCGTGTTTGGCTTTTTTCGCGGTGCCGAGATTCATGACGTGCAGCATGGCGCTCACACAGTCCTGAACGTAAAGATAACTTTTCCGCTGCAAACCGTCGCCGAGAATTTTTAGGCGGTCGGGATGTTCGAGAAGTTGTTTGTAGAAATCAAAAATGTGGCCGTGCGTGTAGCGTTCGCCGAGAATGGAAACGAAACGGAAAATGCAGCCCTCGAATTTGAAGCCTTCGCAGTAGGACGAAATCATGCCTTCGCCGGCAACCTTGGACGCAGCGTAGAGCGAGGTCTGCACGGGAAACGACGCGTCCTCCGGCGTGGGAATTTTTTCCGCCTCGCCATAAACGCTGCCGGTGGAGCTGAAGGCGATGCGCTTGATGCCATTGGCGCGCATGGCTTCAAGCACATTGAAAGTGGCAATGGTGTTTTGCTGCAAATCTTTGCTGGGATGTTCGAGGCCGAAACGCACATCGGCATTCGCGGCAAGATGAAAAACCGTGTCGCAACCGGCCATCGCCTTGGTGAGCGCGGGCAAATCGAGGTTGTCGCCTTCGATGAGCTTGAAGTTGGAATTTTTCAGCGCGCCTTCCAGAAATTTTCTCTGACCGGTGGAAAAATTGTCCCAACCAACGACAGATTTGCCGTCAGCGAGCAGACGGTCAACGAGGTTGCTGCCGATGAACCCCGCCGCGCCGGTGATAAAAATTTGGTTCATTGCGTCAGCCACAGAGTCTAGGGGCACAGCCCGGCGGCAGCCAGCGTTTTTAGGGCGGATTTTGAACACGCGGGGCTTGACTCGTTGGATTCAGAGAGACAGCCTTGAAACATGAAAATGATCCGCGCCGTGTTTGGGTTGGTTCTCTTTCTCGCGCTTTTGTCCAGCCAGCCGGCGGTGGCCGGTTCCGACGGCACGAACCTCCCGTGCCGGGTGACGTATGAGTTGCGCGACGGCTCGCGGGTGATTGGGCAGAGCGATGATGATTTTATCCGGTTTCATTCTCCGTTGCTGGGCGACCTGAAGCTGGCCGTGCCGGAAATCCGCACGGTGGAATGTATCGCCACCAATTCAGCCAGACTGACAACCACGCAAGGCGACACGTTGACGGTGTCGTTTGCAGATTCGCGGCTCACGGCCAGGACCAGTTTTGGAAAAATCAAATTGTCGGTGGATTCCATCCGCAAACTGACCATGTCAACCGGCGGCCTGGGCGGCGCGCGGCGGCCGGGATTGGTGGCGTTGTGGTCGGGCGAAGACAATGGCCGGGATGTCATCGGCACCAACGACGCGGAACTGACCGACATGGATTTTGCCGACGGCCAGGTGGGCCGGGCGTTTTTGTTGAATGGGAATAGTTCGTGGATGAAAATCCCCGCAAGCCCAAGCTTGGATGTGGGCAAGGGTGACGGCCTGACCATTTCGGCGTGGATTAAGCCAGCCAATGTTATTTCGTTTCATCCCATCTTGGAATGGGAGATCACGCGGCAAAAGAACGCCGTGCAGCTTTGGCTTGGTCATTTGCCGCAGGATCGCGGAGTTTTATTTGGCAGTGTCAGTGATGATCAGGGAAATTCACATACACTTTGTTCTAGGTCTGGGGCGGTCGTTAGCGGACGGTTTCAGCACATTGCTTTGACTTATGACAAAGCCAGCGGCATGGGCAGACTGTTTATCAACGGCCGGGTGGTCGCTGAAGAAAACTTGGGGATCTTTAATCCGCGCACTTCGGACGATTTGTTTATCAGCCGTCGTCCTTGCGACCAACCGGGCGATTGGACTTACAACACGTTTTTTGCCGGATTGCTGGATGAAATTGCAATTTACAACCGTGCGCTTTCATTATCAGAGATCCAGACAATCTGCACCGAGGACAATCACGGAGAACCGCTCCCACCGCCACCGCTCCCGGCCATGTCGCCTTATCAAAGAATGAACCAAGGCTTTTGATTGAGACGACATGTTTTCGAGCTTATGAATCCGCCCAGCGTCGTCTCAAAGCTAATTCCAAGCAAAGAGTGCAGGCGAACACTAAACTCAACCTGGCTGGCGGCCAAAAGCCAATAAACTACCGATGAACCTCATCACTAAAATCACGGGCGCGTTGTGCTTTGTGGCCAATCACCCGTTGAACCGGAACCGAAAATTCCGGGCGATGGCCGAATATGGTTTCATTCAAATAGCCGCCCGACTGGTGCCCGGTCATGTGTGTGTGGAATTTCCCAATCACACTAGGCTGATGGTTTCGCCGAAAATGAAAGGCGCGGCGCATTTCATCGCACCTGGTCTGTGCGAGTTTGATGACATGGCGTTCGTGATGCATTTTCTGCGACCGGATGAATTATTTGCCGATGTCGGCGCCAACGTCGGCGCTTTCACGGTGCTGGCAGTGGGCGTGGCGGGCGCAAAAGCGGTTTCGTTTGAACCCAGCCCAGAAACATTCGAGATGCTCACACGAAATGTCCGCCTCAATGGATTTCAAGAGCGCGTGCAGCTGGTAAATGCTGTGGTTGGCCGTCAGCCAGGGATGGTTCAATTCAGCGCCGGCTTGGGAACCGAAAATCATGTGGCAACGGCGGCGGAAAATTCCACCACTGCCCGGATGACAACTTTGGATGGTGAACTGGCAGAAAATCCGGCGGTGCTGCTGAAGGTTGATGTGGAAGGTTTCGAAACCGAAGTTTTTGCCGGTGCGGAAAAAACCCTGCAAAATCCCACCTTGCAGGCAGTGATTGTTGAGCGCAACGGTTCCGGCAATCGTTACGGTTATGACGAGGAAAAATTGCACGCGCAAATCCGCAACCAAGGTTTCAGTCCGTATGGCTACGATCCGTTCGCGCGGCGGATGCGTCCGCTGGGAAAAGAAGCTGGCGGCAACATCGTCTACATCCGCGACCTCAAGGCCACCAACGAACGGTTGTGCGCCGCGCCCGCGTTTGAACTTGGCAGCTTGAAAGTCTAGCCCACATTTGCGTCATGCAGTCAGCCCCTGAAAACCTCCCGCGCGTCAGCTTCATCATCCCAACGTTGAACACCGAGGCCATTCTGGAAAACTGCCTTGCCTCCATCGCCCGCCAGACTTATCCGCGCGAAAAAATCGAAATTATTTTAGCCGACGCGCACTCCAAAGACCGCACACGCGACATTGCAAAAAAATTCGGCGCGATCGTTCTCGACGACGATGGTAAAAACATGGAGGAAGGCAAACGTCTCGCGCTTCAGCACGCGACCGGCGACTACATCGTTTTTGTGGATGCGGATAATGAAATCACCCACGCCGATTACATCGAACTCGCCATGAAGTCACTCGCGGCGAATCCGCAGGCGCTTGGCGTGGAGAGCTACTATCTGCCGTCGCCGAAAATGAGTTCATTCTGCGCCTACCTCACCGCATTGCTGCACATCAGCGATCCGATCTGCTGGCTGATGAGCGCGAATCCGCAACTTGTCGCGCGCGACGGCAAGGTTGAGCGCTGGATTTTGCCGCCGGGAACTTTTTCGTATCCGCTCGGCGCGAATGGTTTTGTTTATCGGCGTGCCGATTTGCAATCCGTCCAGGCGAATGAAAAATTTCAGGACACGCACGTCGCGATGTTCCTGATGAAAAACGGCCAGCGTGAATGGCTGCGGATTCGCGGTCGCGGCGTGCATCATTATTACGTCCAGACGTTGTGGGGTTTCGTGCAAAAACGTCGCCGCGCCACGGTGCATTTTCTTCGCGTGCAGGAAGAGATGCCGGTGAACTGGATGAAGGAAAAACCGCCCGTGCCGCTGTGGCTGGCGGCGGTTTACTGCGTCACTTTTTTTGGCCCGCTTTTTCACACACTGCGCGGAATCATTCGCACCGGTGATTGGCGCTGGCTCTGGCATTTGCTCGCTTGCCCGTCAAGTGTGCTGGGAAATGCTTGGGGAGTTTTGACTTACAAACAGCGGGGCAAGGGTGATAAAGGCAATGGGCTTATCGCCGAATTGCAGGTGAAGCAGACGTTGAAACGGGACTGAACGGGTGCGAAATTTTTGCCAATTCCAAGCTGGCAAGTTCCGCCTGCACCATTTCGGTGATGGTTTGTTCGAAGGTTGTTTCCGGCTGCCAGTTCAGCAACCGTTTGGCTTTGGCAGTATTGCCCACCAAGCGGCGCGGGTCGGCGGGACGGAAAAATTGCGGTTCACTCCGGACGTGCTTACGCCAATCCAAATCCACCACCCGGAAGGCAATTTCAATAATGTCTTGCACGCAATGAAGCTGGCCGGTGGCGAAAACAAAATCTTCAGCCGTGTCATGTTGCAACGCGAGCCACATGCCGCGCACATAATCGCGGGCATGACCCCAATCACGTTGCGCACTGGTATCGCCAAGGACGAGTTCGGGTTGGTTTCCCAATTTGATCGCCGCTGCGGCGCGGCAAATTTTTTGGGTCACAAAATTTGCACCGCGCCGGGGCGATTCGTGGTTGAAAAGGATGCCATTGACGGCGAACAAACCGGAGGTCTGACGATAAACCCGCACGAGTTGCGTCGCAAAAGCCTTGGCGCAGCCGTAAGGTGTGACGGGCGCAAGCGGCGTGGTTTCATCCTGCGGGGCGGTTTCCGGACTGCCGAAAATCTCGCTGGAACTGGCGTGAAAAAAGCGCGGTGACTTGGGCAGTTTGCGGATCATTTCCAACAAACGGAGCGTGCCCAGGGCCGTGACTTGGCAGGTTTGCTCGACGGTGTCGAAGCTTTGGCCGACGTGGCTTTGACTGGCGAGATGATAGATTTCATCCGCGTTCGACTTTTCCAAAGAAGCGCGGACGGAATCCACCTCGTCGAGATCGGCGGAGTAAAGATGCAGGCGCTGGCCGTAAACCTGTCCGTCGCGGATCAAATGTTCCAAGCGAGGAGCCTTGAGGCCGCTGGCGCGTCGAACGATTCCGTGAACCTCATAATTTTTACCCAGCAGCAGTTCCGTAAGATAAGAACCGTCCTGCCCGGTAATGCCAGTGATGAGAGCTTTTTTTGACATTAGTATTGACCAGCATGCGATAATTTTATCTCAACCTTCAAGCTTTGATTGCGACGTAACCCGCCACCGGGGAATGATGCTAAACCCGGCTATTGATCTCCCGTTTGAACAGCCAGTAATCGGCTGGGAAGACACCAAGCGAATCAACGAGTTTGGACTTGTGGAATTTTCTCTGCTTGAGAACCAGCTTAAAACCGCAGCGTTCCAACTCGTCATCATAGGTCAGACTCGCCCCGTCGGTCTCGAGAGAGGAAAGGTTGCCGAAGTGTGGCACGATGAACAGGTATGGCACTTTAAGGTCACAGAGCCGGTCGAGCCAGAAGGTGATAAACTGCTTTGTGCATTCGCTCCAACTGTGGATGTTCATGGCGAGGTCGTAGGTGCCGTTCTGGAGATCCGCGACGTGGTTGAGCGGGACGACTTTGACGCGGTCGCAGTTGCGGAACTTCAGATAAAAATCCGAGAGGAACGTGGATGTCGGCACAGCATCAATGCAGGTGGCGGAGCCATTGGGAAAGGCCGTGGTAAAGCGGTGGGAAAAACGGCCGTAGCCCGCGCCGATGTCGAGAATGCGAAAACGGTCGTTCAGCTTGAACCCGAGCGCCTGGCTCAAGAATGTGATTTCGATGATGGAGTCCATTAGGTCGCGACTGATCCGTTGGCCGGGAACAAATTCCCACGTTTTCGCCCCGAAGAGTTCGTCCTCCTTCAAGAGGCTGAACAAGCCCAGAGTGTCCATGGCTTCAGCATAGGCCAGCGTCATTTCGTAACGCCGGGCGGTGTTGAGAAAGTATGTCTGGCTGACGTAATCGTTTTCGCCCCGGAACTTGAGCAGGTTGACCTTACCCTCCCAAGACGCCCAACTGGAATGAGGCGACTCGTTGAAAACGGCGTATCGCCTTTTTAATTCCTTGAGAAATGGATTGTCGGGAGAGAGATACTGAATCACGTCGGCAGGCAGTTCACCCACGCGCGACCGGCCGGGTTTGAAAAAACCGGAATAGTGCCACAAAGCGGCTTTAAGTTTTACATTCATAAATTCGTGTTCCACACTTGCCGTCCGGCTTCGTCTCACGGAGTGTAACGACTGAGCTGTTCGAGATGATCCATGAAACGACGGACAATAATTGGATCGTCATACTGGCGTAAATATCTTTTTTGCTCCGGGACGACGGCGTGAGATTGAATCGCCTGAAACTTTCGGAGGAAATCCTCCGGGTCGCCGAGTTTTGCATAAGTCGGAAAATCCTGAAAGATGGACCGGTAATGTGTCAACTCATAGCAAACGCAGCGGCACTCGCAGTAAAGCGCCTCGGCCAGGGCGATCCCCCAACCTTCCTCGTAGCTGGGGAAAAAAAAGAACGCGGATCGTTTGAGCAGTCGGATTTTCTCCTCGTCCGAAATGAAGCCAGCCAGGGTGATGTTATCGAGTCCAAGCCGCTTCGTTTCCGCCAGCAAAAAATCCCGTTCCGGCCCGCTGCCAACCATAACCAGTTGAAAGGCGGGATCGGTTTTTTGCAACGCGGCCATGACCTTGACCAGATCAAAGATACCTTTTTGTGATGTCAGGCGTCCCACGAAACAGGCGAGGTTTGGATTTTTAGGTTGCTCTGGCACACGATCAATGGCACTGGCGTCGAACCCGGCGTCCAATACAAAAATTGTCTTGCCGGGCATGGCCGCCTCAAGCTGCCCCTTGGTGAAACTGTTCCCCGCGACGAGAAAATCGCACACATGGGCGAGGAGTTTCATATTTAAGCGCTGTTCGACGGCGGCGAGCGCAAACCGGATGCGGGTTGGCCAGTTGACCGCCTTTCGTTTCGGGATGAGGTGATAAATAATCGTGCCCTTGCGGCGCGCTTTCCAAAACCATAGTGGAATCAAATCCACGCTGTAGGGGGAAACCCCGACCGCGATGTCATAGACGTGCCTGTTTTTGAAGCTCAAAAAAATTCCCTGAAGAATCCGCACAAAGAACATGGTTATGATGCCGATCAGGTTCAGCGGCAGATTCCCGAGCGTGAGGAACAACTTTCCGGGCGAGGCCACCAGAGCTTTGGCGGACTTGGGAATCAGCAGATCCGGTTTGGTGCCGGACAGCCGGATGAATTTGAGCATCACCTGATCGCCGCCGCCGATGGATGTGGAGGTTGCGGTGGTTCCGTTGTAGACAAGAAAAATATCAAGCCGGGCTGTAGGAGCAACGGGTGCTGATTCGTGCAAGCGCTCAGGGTTTGAGGAAATCATGAAACTGACCGGTTTTCCCCATGCACAGAAGCATTCGCAGCCGCAGTCTTTACTGCCACTGGTTTCAGAACAATTCCGAGGTTGCGTTTGAGTGTTGGAAAGATGCCACCGCCCTGCGCCCACCATCCGGCAGGCTTGAATCCACAAGCTGACGTCAAATCCCGCAACGAGCGCGGGGTGAAATCTCTAATGTGGCCGGAAGGATTGAACTGGTTCAACCGGTCTTTGAGGAAGCCCGGCCAAAAGCCGTAGGCGACAGATTCCGTTCCCACTTCGCTGCCCAGAGGCTGGCCACCGAACATGAAGGCAATCCGGTTCATCCACGCCGCGCAATTCGGCACACTGATGACAGCGAGTCCGTCGGGGTGGCAGACGCGACGGATTTCGCGCACCAGAAATTCGGTTTGAAAAAGATGTTCGAGCACATGGTTGCAGGTCACCAGATCGAAGCTCGCGTCGGCAAACGGAAGTTTTTGGCCGTCCACGCTCTGTTGGAAAAATTCAGGTTGAGGCTCTATCTGGTTGAGAACATTGTCGGAAGTTTTCACCAAGTCCACAAGGGCAACTCGGGCAAATGAGACTTGCGCACTGGAGCGCAGCCTGGCGCTCAAATCGAGCAGGAACTGGCCTTTGCCGCAACCGATGTCGAGGATGCGGATCTTGGATGCTTTGACCCTGTCCAGCCAGCCGCAGCGGGCGGCAGAGGAAAGCAGGCACTTTATATTGTAGCGGCTCAAACCGTATTGTGGATTGCTCGAGTGGAGCGTTTCGTAAAATTTGCTTTCAACTTGCATGTAAAGGTTATGCTGGCGGAATGATGGCTGCGGCGTCAACCGTATTGTTGCCAGACTTGCCACCCGCCGCGCCAGTCTTTACAGTCCAGCCCTAAATTTATCGAATGAGCGAACAGCGTCTTTCTCCTGCTTGGACACCGCGTATCAGCGTGGTCGTGCTGAATTACAATGGCCTGCAATGGTTGCCGCGCTGCTTTGATTCCATCGCACACCAGACCATTTTTCTCGAAATCGAAGTCATCCTTACTGACAATAATTCTTCCGACAGCTCGGTAAAATTCACCGATGACTGGTTTGCGCAAACCGGCGCCAAAGGTCGCGTGGTGCAGAACGGCGCGAATCTTTTTTACTGTGGTGCCAACAACAACGGCGCGGCGGCGGCGACCGGTGAGTTTTTATTGTTCCTCAACAACGACACCTGGCTGGAGCCGGACTGTCTGGAAAATCTTTATCTGGAAACCGTCAAAGCCGGGGCGGAAGGGGCCGCGCCATTGGTGCAGAATTATGACGATGATATATTTCAGGCCGGCGGTGATGTCGGACTGGATTTGTTTGGGTGCGTGAACCAAGGCTTGCAAGCCAGACAAGTCCAACCCACCTTCGCCGCACCGGGCATGAGCTTGTTGATCAAGACGGAGACGTTCCGCAAAATCGGCGGCTTTCCGCCAGAATTGCTGATATACGCGGATGAAACCGATCTGTCGTGGCGAATCTGGATCTCCGGCGGCAAAATTGTTTCCGTCCCGACGGCGTGTGTGCATCATCGCGGCGCAGCGGTGGTGAACCCTGAAGGCAAAACCAAAACTGTCGAGTCACGGACGACCGATTTCAAAAGGTTTTTGACAAACCGCAACAGCCTTCTTCTCCTTTTGAAAAATTGCCAGCACATTCTGTTGTTGCTCCTCCTCCCGCATCTGCTGATGCTTTTAGCGGAGGCAATAGTGATGCTGGTGCTGGTGCGGCGCTGGAGTTATATCCGCACGGCGTATCTTTCAGCCATCGTCGAGGCGTTCAAAATGCACGCCCACGTCCGTGAATGGCGCCAGCGCATCCGCAGCTTCCGCCAGCGCGGGGATTTCTGGATGCTGCGATTTCTCCGGCTCAAACCAAACCGCTGGGATGAAGTGACGCGGTTATTCAAGTTCGGCCCGCCGAAAATTGACGCGAAATAAATTTCAACCGCCGGAAATTTTCTTCACGCAAAGAATCGCGGCGGCAGCCTGCGGATGGTATTTGCTCCAGAAACACTGGCCCGCCAGCGAAACCAGTCCCCAAAAAAAGTCGGGCCGGCGTTTCAACCGGTGGTATTCACCGCGCAAACTTTTTGGCCTGAGCAGGCCAATCACCCGATAGCCTAATTGCTCCATCTCTTCCGGGTTCCAGCCGGAAAGATGTTCCTGCAAATCGTCATTGCTGGCGTGGTGCTGCGGTAAAAAACCGCTTGGTGTGAAAAAGACAACCCGCTTCCTGGCGATTTTTTCCATGTCCGCGATGAGTTTCAAACCGTCGGGCTTGGTGAGATGTTCAATGACATCAAGCGCCACGCAGGCATCGAATTGGCGCGGTTGAAATTGTTTGGAAAGCTCGCGGACATCGCATTGCACCAACTGGTCATGCGTGTTCTGGCGCTTGGCTTCCATAAACGACGGCGCATAGCCTTCCGCACCGACGGTCTGCGAAATTCCTAACTGACGCATGGTCGGTGAAATGCCACAGCCGACATCCAGCACGCTTTCACAACCCAGTAATGCCTCGCGCAACGCCAGTTTAATCAGAATCTGATTCGGATCGTGACCCGCCTTGAGCGCCGTCGTCGTTAAACCTATTCGGCTTCGCATAAATTTTTATGGCGTTGAATCAACCGGCCTTTTCCAGCGCGGCCCAGGATGGCGGCAGATTTTTCCGGACTTCAATGCCTTCAAACGCCTGTCCTTGCCGTGCACCAACCTTTTTCGCCCAGACGGCCATGCGGTTGACGCCCGCCTCGAGCGAAACATTTTTGATGAGATCGCCGAAATGTTGGTGGACTTTTTCGTGGGCGGAATAGGCGTGGACGACTTCGTTGCGGGCTTCGAGCATTTTGATGTTAGGTTCCGTGCCCATGGCCTTGGCGACCACCCGGGCAAGTTCCGTCACGGAATAAGCCTTGTCCGCGCCGACATTGTAAACCTGATTGTAACACGCCGGCCGCGCAATGCTGGCCGCGATGACCGGCGCAACGTCATCAATAAAGCTAAAGGCCCGTGTCTGGGAGCCATCGCCAAAAATCGTCATCGGCTGGCCTTGCATGATCTGGTTCATGAAAATGCCGATGACGTTCCGGTAACGGTCGCCGAGGTTTTGATTTTCGCCATAAACATTGTGCGGGCGGAACACGACATAGTTCAAACCGAACATCTCGTGCGCCTCCTTGAGATCAAGTTCCACTGCGTATTTGGCGATGCCGTAAGGATCTTCCGGTTGCGGCACGGCGTCCTCAGTCATCGGCAACTGGTTCCGGCCATAGACGGCGATGGACGAGGTGAACACGAAACATTTTATCTCGTGATTCACGGCAGCGTTGATGAGGTTGACGCTGCCGAGCAAATTGTTGGTGTAATTGCTGTCTCTTATACACATCTGACGCTGCCGACGATCTACTCTATGTAGATCT
>DMQW01000309.1:6650-7861 GCA_003455565.1 Limisphaerales bacterium | reverse complement strand
CGCACAAGGCGCGCACCTGTTCCAGCGCGTCTTCCAACCGCTCCTTCGCCTTGCCCAGACGGTCTTCCAGCAGTCCCGCCACGTCCTCCTTGTCGTAACCGTCCAGCGCGCCGGAGGTGTAATCATTCACCGCGCCTTCGAGGCTTTGGAACAAATCTTTGTAGTCAACGATGTAGCCGTATTCCTTGTCGTCGCCGTCGAGCCGGTTCACGCGGCAGATGGCCTGGAACAAACCATGGTCCCGCATCTGTTTGTCAATGTAGAGATACGTGGCCGGCGGCGCGTCGAAGTCCGTCAGGAGTTTATCCACGACGATCAACAGCTTCATCTGGCCCGGCTCCTCGATGAATTTCTTCTTCACCACCAGCTCAAATTCCTCGACGCGATTGATCGCCTTCTCCGGGACTTCATTGAACCAATCGGCCAGCATCTTTTGGTAAATGTCATATTGCTCTAGTTTCTCGGTCTGGCCTTCGCCGGATTCCTCGCCTTTGATGCTGGTGGTTGACGGCACATAGGAAGTGACGATGGCGCACTTGCCGTGCAGGTCGGTTTTATCGAATATCTCGAAGAATTTGCACGCCTCGTAGATGCTGCCCGACACGAGCATGGCGTTGCCGCGTCCGCTTTTCAGCCGGTCGCACTTTTCCATGTCCATTAGGATGTCGGCGGCGATTTTGTCCAGCCGTGAACGGCTCGACAGCACCTTCTGCATCGTGCCCCAACGCTGCTTGAGCTGTGCCTTGGCGAGATCGGTCAGCCCCTTTGTTTTCAACTCGAACCACTCATCAATCTTTTTCTGCGACGTGATGCTCTGGTCAATCTCCCGCGCCTCGTAGCGCAAATCCAGCACCACCCCGTCCTTCACCGCCTCGTCGAACTTGTAGGTGTGAATGTAGCGGCCAAAAATCTCAATGCTTTTCTGCTTGTCCGCCTTGAGCAGCGGCGTGCCGGTGAAACCGATGAACACCGCGCCGGGCAAAATCTCCTTCATCGCCTCGTGCAGCTTACCGGACTGCGTGCGATGGCATTCGTCCACGAACACGAACAGGTTGCCCTTGGGTTTGAAATCCGGCGGCAACGCCTTTTTCATCTCCTTGATAAAATCATCAGCATCGCCTTTGTCGTCCCCATTTTGCTTGCTGCCGAATTTATGAATGAGCGAACAAATCAACCAAGGCTTCGTCGAATTGAGCGTGGCGATCATGTCC
>DMQW01000309.1:2659-6407 GCA_003455565.1 Limisphaerales bacterium | reverse complement strand
TGCTCCCGAATCCACTTGGTGAGCCACACCATGACCAGACTCTTGCCGCTGCCTTGCGTATTCCAGATGATGCCGCCTTCGCGCCGCTGCACGAAGGGCTGGGCCGCCCGCACGCCGAAATACTGGTGGTGCCGGCAAAGTTTCTTTACCCCGGCATCGAAAACGATGAAATCATGGATCAGTTCAAGGAACCGCGTCTTGTTGCAAAGCTGGATCAGCGCACGGTCGAGCAGGTTTTCAACGGTGCTGTCCTCTTTCCATGTCAGGTAATACTTTTCCGGTGTCTGGATGGTGCCGTAGCGCAGCCCCTCGGTGTCGTTACCCGCCATGACCAACTGCATCGTGGAAAAGAACCGCTCAATGAAAATTTTCTTCTGGTTGTCCAGATTCTGGCGGATGCCCTCGGCGACGGACACGGTGGAGCGTTTCAATTCCAGCACGCCAAGCGCGATGCCGTTGACGTAGATGACCACGTCCGGGCGCTTCTCGTGCGCCTTGGCATCGGCGGCGATCACGGTCACTTCCTCGGCGATGGCGAAATCATTCTTCTCCGGGTGCTTCCAATCCACCAGCCAGACCGTGACTTTGTTTTCCCCCATGTCCGGCCTCACATTCACGCCGTAGCGCAGCATCTCATACACGGCCCGGTTGCGGTCGTAGAGGCTTTTGCTGGTGTCGCCCGCCACCTTGTCCAATTCGTAAAGCACTTTGCCGATGAGCGCGTCGGCGTGGCCCTGCGTTTTGAGCCACGCACGCAAGTGCTCCGGCTCGATGTTGCGGTTGCCTTCGCGCACTTCCCAGTTGCCGAGATAACCGTAGCCCAGCATCTCGCGGAACAATTTCACCACCCGCTGCTGGGTCTTGCGTTCTTTTTGGCCGATGGTGCTCATGGTTTCCCTCCCTTTGATCCGTCAGATCGGTCTGATCCGTCGGATGCTTCCATTGGCCGCGTGCCTTTGCACTCCGGGTAACCCGAGCAGCCCCAGAACTGCGACCCCGCACGCTGCCCTTTGCGCGCCGTGCGCAGGGACATGGGCTTGCCGCAAAGCGGGCAGTTGGGGGCTTTTTGTTTCTTGCCAGTCTGATTGGTCTTATCGGACTGATCCGCCCGATCTTGTTTCCGCCGCTCCGCCATCCGCGCCACCGCCAGTTGCTCGCTGTAACCGCCCTCCTTCACAAAATCACGTTCCAGCGCGCTGATTTGCTGGTCGAGCAGGTAGTTCGTCTGGTGAATCAGGCAAATCAGCGTATTGGCTACCACGGCAGGGTCGGCGTGCTCCAGCCAGCGCGCGTAAATTTTCCAGTGCGCTATAGGATCAGTCCGGTCCGCCTGATCCGTCTGATCCTCCTGCCACCCCACCGCCCGCACTTCACGCGCCTCCGGGTCGTTCTTGTCCCACTGGCGTTTGCCGTGCTGACGCAGGTAATCCTCATAATCCAGGAGCAACTCCTCCAGGCTCGCCCGCGCCACGTTCACCAGACGCAACTCCGTCTGGCTGGTCGTGGCGGCGGCGCGGCTGCCTTCCGCGATGTTCTTTCCGCCGCTGCGCGCCGCTTGCACCATTTGATCATGCGTGCGCGAACGCTTGTCCACGAACCGGTCGCAAAAAGACACCGTGGCATCATAGACGACCGTGGCCACCTGATAGCTGCGCAGCTTCCGGTAACCCCCGCTCGGGCGCAGGCGACGGCGGTCAGAGCCGGGTTGGTCGGATCGGCCTGATCGGTCAGGTCCGTCGGCTGGAGGCTGGTTGTGTGATTGCTCCGGCATGGTGGTTTCTGGGCGGCAGTTTAGCAGGCCGCGCGGTTCACCGCAACCGCCCCAAATCCGTCCGGTCCGCCCGATCCGTCCAAGGCCGGCCGCTGCCCGCCCTGGGTTTGTTTTTGGTTGCTCATACCAGCCGCGTCCTTCCGGTCAGCAATTCCTGCATCATGCCCTGCTTGAGGGCGCGGGTCTTGGCGCGGCGCTGCTCCAACGCCGCCAGCTCCGCGTCCAGGTCCGTCAGCACCTCGGCGATGGCGGTTTGTTCAGCGGCTTTTGGGACTGGCATCGTCAGCTTGGCGATGTTCGTTTTGCTGATGCCGGAAACCTTCGTGCCCACCGCATAGAAAAGGAATTGCTGGCGGATGGCAGACATTTGAAAACAATACCGCCGAAACTGGTGCGCCAGTTCATCCGTTTTGCTTTTGGCAACAATCGTGTGCAGGCCGGAAATAAATGGAATGTTGTCCTTGTTCACCACGACGACATGCCTGCTCGTTCCTTCGTCATCCTCGGAAGCATCAACGAAAACAACATCGCCATCTTCGAGCATGGATTTGGATGACACTCGTTTCAAAGGGATGTTGAGTTTGGGGATGTCCTGATACTCGGCGCGCGCGTCAACGAAAGTTTTCGTTGCTCCGTGGATGTCCCCATAGTGCAAGTAGCAGTGCCCTTCGTTGGATAGTTGGTCGCGTGAGGCTGAATAGCCGCCGCTGAAATTGAACAAGTCTCCCAACCGTTTCACCGCCCACTCGCCGTGGAAGCCGGGGAGGCGGGTTTGGCCGGTGAGGAGCTGCTGCATGGCGGCCTGTTTGAGGTCGCGCTTCTTGGCGATGAGCTGGTCCAGCACGCCTAGCAGCGCATCCACATCGCTCAACGCCCCCGCGATGGCGCGTTGTTCGGCGAGCGGTGGCACTGCGAGCGAATAAGGACGTAACTTTTCAAGATTGATGTTCAGTTGCGCATTCTGCGTTGCAAGCCCTTCGAATATCTTTTTGCGTTTCTTGAGCGAGTGATAAAGCCATCGTTTTTCAATTCGTGGCTTGGGTGAGATAGCTATGACACTATCTGTGGCCGCAGTTTCAAAGGCGGCAATCCCTACATCACCGATATTGGCAGCGATAGTGAAGAAGAGCGTGTCGCGCGGAAATAATTTACTGACGCGCAAACCCTCGGCGTTCAACGTCTGCGTATAGGTGGTGATGTTACCGTTCGAGTTGGTTATGTCGCCCGTCTGGATGAATGAATAATCGCCGCCAAAGAACTTTGGTTGATTTCGCGGGCGAGCGGTAAATTTGCCCCGCTCAAGAAAGGCGATTGTCCCAAGCTGATCAACTTCCCAATCTTCCGGGATTACACCCACCTCGGTCTGCTTGTAGCCGTGCTTCACTTCCATACCGCTCCCATTTTCTTGAGGTGTTCGTCCACGCGGACGGCGAGCGTCGCCACTTCGCCGGTGAGCTGCGGCAGCGGGGTGGCGTAGCGTTCGGCCAGTTGGCGGATGCGCCCGGTGAGCGTCTGCGACACGCGGTCCAGTTCGCCCTGCACGGCGGCGGCAAGCGTGGCCAGCCATTTGTCATCCACCACCAGCGCCTTGATCTCGTCCTCGGTCAGCTTGCCATACTGCGCCGCGACCTTGGCCAGCAACGCATCCTGCGCGTCGCTGACCTTCGCGCTGGTGGCCGCTGTTTTTTCGAGAAGCGCCAGGTAATTTTCCAGTGCCACGCGCTCATCTAATCCGTCGGATCGGTCGGATCCGTCGCGATCAGCCTTAATCTCCTTCAGGCGATTGCTGACGCTGGCCTTGGTGAGCTTGTCCTTGTCATTCTTCGCCGCTTCCAGCAAGCCGTCCTCGCCGCCGTGTTCCTCGGCCATTTCTTCCAGCGCCTGCTCGCTGGCCGCAACCTCGGCTTCCAGTTTCTCAATGGCCATCTGCTCGGCGGCAAAGTAGCGGGCGATGACCAGCGCGGTCGGGATCAACTC
>DMQW01000309.1:0-2451 GCA_003455565.1 Limisphaerales bacterium | reverse complement strand
TCCTTGTCCTCGATGATGAGCCGGGGCTTGGCGGCTTCGCGCCAGCCGTCGCTCACGATCATGTAAACGTCGTCCTGCATCGTCATCGCCCAGTAGTCCATGAGGTGTTGGTAAACATCGTAAGCGTCAACCAATCCGCGCGATCCGCGTAATCCGCCTGATCGGTCTGATCCGTCGGCAAACGCTGCCAGCAACCCCTCCCCCAAAACCTCCACCAGCGCCTTGGGTTTGCCACCCTTGGCAATGCCTTTCAGGCGCGAGGTGTTGGCGGCTTTCCATTTTGCAAACAGTTTCGTGGCGGATTCGTTGTAGGCGGTAAATTCCGCGTGGCCGAAGATGGCGGCTTTGACTTCGCCGATGGGCACGCGGAGCTGGGTGTAGCCGGGGCGGTCGGCCTTTTTGAACAGCGTGACGCGCACGGCGGGGAACACCTGCCAGAAGTTTTCCAGCGCATCAATGTCGCGGTTCGGAATGCCGCCGCGCAGGTGGCCGTCAATGTCCTGCAAATCCTCCGGCTCGGTGCTGTCAATGTAGCGCGGGAGGTTGAGGTTGAAATCATTCTTGGCGTCGCTGATTTCCGTGAGCGACACCATGCGCGAGTAGCGGGGGATTTCCGCCAACCGCGTGAAGGCGTCCACGATTTTGTGGATGTCCTGCGCGCGGAGCCGGTTCTTGTTGCCGTCTTTGATGAACGCCTTGGAAGCATCAATCATGAAGATGCCCTTGCGGGCGTTGGCGTTTTCCTTGTCCAGCACGATGATGCAGGCCGGGATGCCCGTGCCGTAAAACAGATTCGCTGGCAGGCCGATGATGGCCTTGATGTAGCCGCGCGACACAATCTCGCGGCGGATGGCCGCCTCCGCGCCGCCCCGGAACAGCACGCCATGCGGGAGAATGACCGCGCCTTTGCCGCTGCTCTTGAGCGAGGCGAGGATGTGCAGCAAGAAAGCGTAGTCGCCATTCTTCTGCGGCGGGATGCCGTAGGCGAAGCGGTGGAACAGGTCGTTGGCCGGATCGAAGCCGTTGCTCCACGCCTTGGTGGAAAACGGCGGATTGGCGACAGCGAAATCAAACGTCTTGAGCGCGCCGGTCTTGGCGTCCTTGAAATGCGGCGTGGATAGCGTGTTGTCCTGCCAGATTTCCGCCGTGGGGCAGTCGTGCAGGATCATGTTCATCCGCGCGAGCGCCTTGGTGGCGTTGTCCATTTCCTGCCCGTAGAGCGCCAGGTCGAGGCCGGTCGCGCCTTTGGCTTCGTCATGCGCCTTGAGCAGCAGCGAACCGGAACCGCACGTCGGATCGTAAATGGTCTGGCTCGCGCTCTTCGCGCTGCCAATGCCGATGACTCTGGCCATGATGCGCGAGACTTCCGCCGGGGTGTAAAACTGGCCTTTGCTCTTGCCGGACTCGGTGGCGAAGTGGCGCATCAGGTATTCGTAGGCGTCGCCCAGCAGATCGTCGCCCTCGGCGCGGTTCTGGCCGAAGTCCAATTCCTGAAAGATGCTGACGAGTTTGGTCAATCGCGCCACCATGTCCTGACCCTTGCCGAGTTTGTCGGCATCGTTGAAGTCGGCCACGTCAATCACGCCCTTGAGATCGTTGGCCTCGGCGAGCTTGGCGATGATCTTGTTGATCTTGTCACCGATTTCCTTGTCGCCCTTGAACACCACCATGTCGGCAAAACTGCCGCCCTTGGGCACGTCGAGCAGATAACCTTTCTGGCTCGCGGCCTTGTCTGACACATATTTCATGAACAGCAGGACGAGGACGTAATCTTTGTATTGCGAGGCGTCCATGCCGCCGCGCAGTTCGTCGCAGCTTTGCCAGAGAGAGGAATAAAGTTCGGATTTTTTGATGGGCATAAGCTGTCGCGATGATGCGGGAACGGGCCGGCGAATTCAAACTGATTGATTTGCAGCGCGGCGAGACAAATCAGCGCCGGTCGCGCGGCAGGCGCGGGCGGTTGCCGGATTGCGCGAACTTAACGCCTTTGACCTGCAACATGGTTTGAGCGAGCAGGCGCATTTCAGCGTCCGGCACTTTCGGCGGGAGAATTTGCGCGAAGCGGCCTGTCATCTTGTCCATGCCGGGAACGGTGGTTTCGCCAAAGCCAAAGAATTTTCCGTTGCCGCTGCGGATGATGGGCAGGAATTTTTGTTTCTGGCCGTCGCGTGATTCGCCCATGAGCACGATGACTTCCTGCCGGGCGAACGCCTCGGACGGCGGTTCGGTCATGTCCAATTTCTCGCCGGGCGTGGCGGTCTTCATCCAGGCTTCGATCGCCATGACGATAACGGTGGCACCATGCGCGATGCACACTAGCCGGGCGGTGTTGGCGAAAGCGTCCTTCTCATTGGCGTCCACCAGCGAAGCCGGGACGAACATGAGCGGCCCGTCCGCGCCAATCAGAAAAAGCGTGGGCGACATCTTTCCGCTGTTGCGCATACAGAACCC
>DMQW01000026.1 GCA_003455565.1 Limisphaerales bacterium | reverse complement strand
GTGGCGACGACGATGCCACCGGCACGGGCGAACTTTTCAAGCGCCTGCATCGTGGCGGGAAGAATGCGCTCAACGCCGGGCAGAACCACAACGCGGTAATGAACATCACCGAACGCCAGCGTGTTGCCCGCGACTTTGCCGCGCATTTCGAGCAACTGGTCGTCAAAGAAATCGAGATTATAGCCTGAATCGGTGATTGCCTTCACCGAGCCGCCCACTTTTCCCGCCAGCGTTTTGCTCAAGCTGAAATCTCTTCCCAAATCCGCCCACGCATCGCTGTTCGGAAGGAACAACGCGACATCGTTGGCGGGAGTTCCCTGACGCAGGATGTAGCTGACGCGCTGGAGATATTTCGTAATGTCGGGCATCACGATCCACCACGGATTTTTTTCGTTGAAAACTCCCGCCGCATAAAAACTCCAGCCGGGATACGCGACTCCTTCCGCCGTGTAAGGCCAGCCGTGGCAGATGAGCTGGTTGATGCCGCACAGGAAATGCTGGTCGGCCTCCGCCTTCATGTCCAGCGGCGTCGCGCGAAACACGACCGAGTGCAGCCAGGTGAAAGTTTCGGAAGAAGTCACCGGCTTGCCAAGCAGATGGCTGGCCGACGCCGCCCAACGCGTGGCGGAAAAACTTTTCCACTGATAACCCTCGCCCTCCGGCAAATCGCAGTAGGCATAACTGAAAAGTGCCGCCGGCGGCGTGCCGTAAGCTTGAATGCGGAACTTGGTTTTGTCCTCGGTCGCCAGTTTCTTGAACCCGCTGATGAAATAATCGTTGAAAATTTCCGTGACCGTCTGCCCCCAGTCCTGACGGATCTCCAGCGTCTTCGGGCCAAGGTCACCAAACAACGCGGGCAGCAACGGCTTCAAATCATAGCCGCGACGTTTTTGAAATTCTGCGAGCAGATTGGGCGTCCAGTTTTCACCGGCCACTTCCAAGCTGTCGCAGAAAATTGCGTAAGGCGGATTCGGCCCGCACGCTTTGATCGCGGGTTCGGCGATTTCCTTGATGAACTTCTCGATGACGGTCGGGCTGTAATGATCAATGATGTAACCGTCCCCGCCAAACGCCGCGCGCTTCACATAAACCAAACCCGGCAGACCGATTGTGTAGAATGTCACTTGAGTAGCACCGCGCAAATCGGACGGCAGCAACGCCATGTTGCCGCGAACTTCCAGCGGCAGGTAAGGACTGCCGCCTGCGGGCGCATTCGTCACCGGGCCGAGAAGCGCCGCCACAATCTCGCCATTGTCTCCGCCTCCACGTCCACCACTCGCTGGCAACGCAACATTCGTTTGCCCCGGCGACACGCTGACCGGCGCGGAAGCGTGCAGCGCGCCGACGGCTTCGCTGCGGGAAAATTGCGATCCGCCGTAAGGCCAGCCGCTGCCGAGCGTGAGATCCATCCGCAAACCCAGCTGCTTTGCTTTTTCCGCCGTGAATCGCAGCGCTTCCAGATGTTCCGGCGACAGCAGCTTGAGATTCTTGACCCCCGGCAGTTCGCCATCCAACTGGAGCGGATAAGTCTGCTGGACTTCAAAGCCGCCGATGCCGCCGGCCTTCATGAAATTCATTTCGCGTTCGAGCTGCGGCTTGGTGACCGCCGTGCCGAACCACCACCAGCGCACCATGATTCGCGCGTCGTCGGGCGGCTGGTCAAAGCGGCGTTGCAACTGCCCGATGTTGTCGGCGGCGAACAGCGAACCGGCAGCCAGCAGCGTCGCGACGAACGCGACCGATGCGAAAGATTTCAAACGTGTCCTCATAATAAATGTCCTCTGGATTTCAGCCAGCGCGTATGCCGGTGAATAAATGGATTCTCCTAATAAAGCAATCCTTGAAGGGAAACACTACAAAAAATTACGCATGGGCAGATATTCGCAGCTGCTCGCCCGGCACATAGGCGTGCAAGTCGTGAACCAGCGGGCGGGCGGTGGCGTTCAATCCTGAAAGAGATGTCTGCAAAAGGGGTTGTTTTTGAAAACGGGTGATGGCGGCGACAGGAAGCGACGGCGAAAAGGGATTGGTTCGCATCATATTCATCCCGATTTTGGTTTTCATTCGTTCGTTTATCTTCTTCCGCGATGCGTTCTCTACGCGCTGCGCATGGCCAGGATGCCCGCCAGCCGTTTGAGGTTGTAAGCCACCGCCTTGAGCGTCAGTTCCAGTTGGTTGCGCGCCAGCCCCAGGTAGCGGACGCGCCGGTAGTGCTGCCATTTCTTCAAATGTGCAAAGATGCGTTCGCTGTGGCGACGCACCCGCCCTTTCTGCTGATGGTTCTCCCAATCCTCGGCGGTGAGGTGGAGGTGATGCGCTTCCTTTTTCAAAATTCCATTGCGGATGCCGCGCGCCCGCAGCCACGCTTGATTGGCCTTGGTGTCGTAGGCTTTGTCGGCATAGATCACCTCGCTGTCAGCGGGTGCAATGTGCGCAAAAACCTCGCCGTCATACTGGCTGGCCGTGCTAATCACGGCGGCGCGAATCAATTGATGCTCGCCGTCGCTGCTGACGTGGGCTTTGTAGCCGTAGAAACTCTGGTTGTATTTGCGCGTGTAACTGGCGTCGGCATCCGGCGCCCGGCCTTCGCGCGCGGCCTGGGCGGCGGGCCGTTTGCGGCTGGATTCCACCAACGTCGCATCCACCAACGTGACGCGCTTGACGATGTAACCGCGCGCTGCCAATTGGGCGTTGAGCAAGCCGAGCAGTTCCTCGTGCAGGCCGCACGCGATGAGCCGCTGACGAAACCGGCAGATCGTCGTTTCGTCCGGGACGGCTTCGTGCGTGTCGAGCTGCACAAACTTCTGGAAACTCAACCGATCCTTGAGCTGTTCCTCGGCCTGGGGGATCGCTCAAGCCGTAGAGGTGCTGCAAAATCATGACGCGCAGCAACACGCCGACGCGGCAGGCCGGACGACCGCCGTGGCTGTAGGTGACGGCGACGCGCTCCTCAGCGGAAGTGAAATCCACTTCCCGGGCGATGGTTTCCAAAACTCGGTTGGCACTGCCCCGTTGTTGCACGGCCAGATCGAAGAAGGTCGGTTGGTTCTCGCGTTTGGGTTGCATGCCTCTTCTGATCCTTTCACCACTTCAGTCGTTCAAAAACAAAAGAACTTTTGCAGAGATTTCTGAAGGAGTTGAGGTCGTTTTGTGATTCACCACCCGGCGCAGTCCTCGCCCCCGCCTCCGTCCGACTTCGGCGAGGCGGGTCGAGCAACGCCGGGCTTGAATGATAAAATCTCTTTGGGATATTTTTCAGGATGTTCCGGCAAATCTGCAAAGTCGTCGCGACAGCGGCGGGCGGACAGGAACCGAGTTGCGCAGGCAGCGGGTATTTTCGCAGAACCGCCGGGGCAACTCACGGATGGCGCTCAAATTCATCTCCCCGTAATCGGGGATGGTTCAAAAAACATGTTCATGCGAGCATCGTTATTCTATTTTTTGCCAAAGAAAATATAAACTTATGCTCAAACACTTAAACAGATACGGGGTGATCACATTGGTTGTGTCTGCATCCTTTTCCACGGTCAGTTTTGGAGCGAATCCCTTCATCACCAGCATTTACACGGCAGACCCGTCCGCGCATGTGTGGTCGGATGGCCGGCTGTATGTCTATCCGTCGCGCGACATTGATCCGCCCCGTGGGTGCGATCTGATGGACCAGTATCACGTTTTTTCTACGGCAGACATGGTGAACTGGCGCGATGAAGGCGAGATTCTCCGGGCAAGCCAGGTGCCGTGGGGCCGCAAGGAGGGCGGTTTTATGTGGGCGCCCGATTGCGCGTTTAAGAATGGCACTTACTATTATTATTTCCCGCACCCCAGCGAAACAAAATGGAATGATACCTGGAAAATCGGCGTGGCGACGAGCACCAAACCCGCCAGTGATTTTAAGTCGGCTGGATACATTGATGGCACCGGCGGCTTTGCGATGATTGATCCCTGCGTGTTCATTGATGATGATGGCCAGCCTTACATTTATTTTGGCGGCGGCAGCAAATGCAGCGGTGGAAAGCTCAAGGCAAACATGACTGAGTTGGACGGAGCGGTGCAGCCCATGACCGGGTTGGTGGATTTCCACGAGGCGACTTGGGTGTTCAAACGAAAAGGAATTTATTATTTGACCTATGCCGACAACAACCGGCGCGTGAACCGGCTGCAATATGCCACCAGCTCAAGTCCGTTGGGGCCATGGACGCCCAAAGGAGTATACTTGGATCCAACCGATTGCGATACGAGCCATGGCTCCGTAGTGGAATTCAAAGGCCAATGGTATGCGTTTTATCATAACAAATCGATTTCCGGCCAAGGCACCTTAAGGTCAATATGCGTGGACAAATTGAACTTCAACGATGACGGAACCATTCAGATGGTCGTGCAAACTAAAACCGGCGTGCCATCAGT
>DMQW01000375.1 GCA_003455565.1 Limisphaerales bacterium | reverse complement strand
ACGGAAATTTATCGCGGCAGCGAATACACCGTGGATTTCCTGCCCAAAATTAAAATTGAACTGGTCATCGCCGACGCGCAAAAGGACATCGCTGTGCAGGCCATCATCAAGGCCGCCAAGACGGGCAAGATCGGCGACGGCAAAGTTTTTGTCTCGGCCATCGAAGAAGCCGTGCGCATCCGCACCGACGAAAAAGGCGACAGCGCGATTTAAGCATCCAGCGCGCCGGCGGTTTTGAGCCGCGCGATTTCCGCCGCATAACCGGCGCGGAAATCGGGAAACAGAAATTCATATTTCAACTCCGCCTTCAGCTTCGCGTTGCTCACGCGCTTGTTCGTCACGCCACGCCGCCGCAAAACTTCTGCATCCGCTGAAACGCTGGCAGGCATTGGCCGTTTCAGTTTCGCCGCCAGCCATTTTAAAAAATTCAACTGGCTCACTGGCGCGTCATCGGCCGCGTTGTAAATTTTTCCGGGCCGTCCATTTTTCAACACCGCAATGATGACCCCAATCAAATCGTCGCGGTGAATCATGTTCAAAATGCGCGCGCCATCGCCTTCGATGCGCGCTTCATTTTTCAGAAATTGCTTGAACCAATGACCGCGCGCCGGCCCGTAAATTCCAGCGACACGGAGAATGACCGCCGGGAAATCCGGGCTGGCGGCAAGCAGCAGCTTTTCCGTTTCCAACAATACTTTGGCCGTATCTGCTTCCGGTTCCGCCGGACTTTTTTCCGTCACGACCGAACCGTCGTTCTGCCCATAAACACTGGTGCTGCTGGTGTAGATGAATTTTCCCGGCGGACAATCCGCCAGCCACGCGATGAGGTTGCGGTTGCCTTCCAGATAAATTTTCCGGTAATCCGCCGCGCCGCCATTGCCGGACGCGGTGCAGTTCACAACCCAGTCAAAATCGGGCGGGAGTTTTGCGAGCGTTGACGGTTGCGTGATGTCGGCCAGGAGCGGCTGGATGCCGGCGTGTTTTAATTCCGTTTCCGCCGCTGCACTCCGGCGCAGGCCAAAAACTTCGTGGCCGAGCCGGACAAGTTCCGTTCCGAGCGACACGCCGACGTAACCGCAGCCAACAATTAAAACGCGCATGAGATTTTTATTTACGATATGCGATTTGCGATTTACGCGCCGCTTAAAATTTTTCTGCGGCGCGTAAATCGAAAATCGTCAATCGTAAATGCTTTCAGTCCATGACCGCCGCAAAACGCAGGCCGCGCGTGCTGATGCGCAGTTCCGAAAATCCAAATTCCGCCATGACGGCCTCGTAAATCAAGACGCCGGTGAGGATCACGTCCGCGCGCGATTTCGGCAGGCCGGGAACTTCCTTGCGCCCGGCCAGCGGCAGGCTCCAGAGATTTTTTCGGCGCGCCACGACCTGTTCAAAAGTCAAAACTGTCTGCTCAATTTTTTCGCGGTCGAAGCGATCCAGTTTTTTCTCGATGCGCGCGAGAATGCTCGTCGTGCCGCCGGTGCCGACGAGCTGGATTTTTTCCGATTCAAGTTGCAAGGCCGGGCCGAGCTGCGGCCGGACTTCAGCGCGCAGAAAATTTTTTAACCAGTCATGGCAAGCGGTGAATTCGCCCCGCGTCGGCGGGTCGCTGAGCGGAAACTTCTCCATCAGCCGCACGGTTCCCAGCGGAAAACTGTGCGCGAAACTTTTCTTCGTGCCGTGGCCGAGAATAAATTCCGTGCTGCCGCCGCCCACATCGAGCAGCAGCAGTGGGAACAACGCGAGTTCCGCGTCCGTCGCCACGCCCTGAAACGCCCACTCCGCCTCAAGCGCGCCCGAAATGATTTCCGCCTTCAATCCGGACGAGGTTTGAATCGCGTGGAGCAATTCATCCGCGTTCACCGCATCGCGCGCGGCGCTGGTGGCGATGACGCGGATGCTGGTGGATTTTTTTTCGCGCGCGATGTCGGCAAATTCCCGGACGGCCTCGGCGGTCTGCGTGATGGCTTCCGGCTGAAGCTGGCGCGTCTCGTAAAAGCCCTTGCCCAGCCGCGTCTGGCGGCTTGCCTCGTGGACAGGTTGAACATCACGCCCGCGCACATCGGCCACCAACAACTTGATCGAGTTGGTGCCGACATCAATAACCGCCCGGCGCACAGTTTCCATCGTGCTCACACGTTAAAAAATTTTGCGACCAAAACCAAAAGGTAAATTGTGACAATTCGCGGGCATTGCGTCCGGCGCGGCATGGGCTAGATTTCTGCCGTGAATCTTTTCTTGCTCCGGCACGGAATCGCGGTGGCGCACGGCACGCCCGGTTTTGCCCGCGATGCCGACCGGCCGCTCACGCCCAAAGGCCGGCGGCAGTTGCAAAAAATTTCCGCCGCGATGAAAAAAATGGAGCTGGACTTCGACCTCGTTTTGTCGAGTCCGTTTCCGCGCGCAAAACAAACAGCGGAACTGGTCGCCGCCGGCTTGAAATTGAAACGGCGGCTGAAATTTTCCGCCGCGCTGACGCCGGACGGCGACGCAAAAATTTTAATCCGTCAGTTGAACGAATTAAAACCCGCGCCGGAAAATCTTTTGCTCGTCGGGCATGAACCTTATTTGAGCCGGCTGATTTCGTTGCTCGTTACGGGTGAGACGCAATTGCAGATGGATTTCAAAAAAGGCGGCCTCTGCAAGCTGGACGTAGAAAAATTGCACGCTGGGAAATGCGCGACGCTCGCGTGGCTGCTCACGCCGAAGCAGATGAAATTGATGGTTTGATTGGTAGGGCGGCGCTGCTGCGCCGCCTGAATAATTTGAGCTGCGCAGCAGCGCAGTCCTACCAGAAAAATTCAGCCGATGCGGAAGGAAATTTTCTGGATGGTCGTCTTGCCGAAGCTATGTTGCAAACGGTCGAGAATTTCTTTGCGCCGATAGCGGACGATTTCCGAGAGCCACACGCTGCTGTCCACATTCACGAACAAAGTGCCTTTATGCAGATTCGCCGGCTGGGCGTGCGCCGTGACCGCCGGATCAATGAGCGAATTCCAGACTTTGACAATCTCCGCCTCGGCCTGCCGCGCCTCGAGGCGTAATTCCTTCATCAGCCCCGGCAGCACGTCGCCCGCCCGGCGCGCGGCCGTGGCGCGGGCAATCTCCAGCGGCGTCACATCCACGCCGCGCCACTGCGCAAGAATGCGGGCGCGGGCGGAGGATTTTGGTTTCGGCGGCACGTTGAAAGCGTAGTTAAAAATTAAAAATTAAAAATTAAAAATTTTCCGGCTAGACAAATTCCGCCGCCGGGCGCGTCATTATGAAAATGCCCGGCGGACGAAAAATTGAACGGCTCTACGATGAACACGCGCAGCCGCTGTTTGCTTTTCTCCTGAATTTCACGCGCGACGAGGCGGACACGCGCGATTTGCTCCAGGAAATTTTCATCAAGCTCGCGCGCGAACCAAAATTGCTCGACGGCATCCGCGAGGAACGCGCCTTTCTCATCCGGCTCGCGCACAATGCGGCGATTGACCTGATGCGGCGGCGCGGCACGCGGGACAAGACCAAGGAAAACTTCGCCGCTGAAATCATTTCGCCGTTCGCGCCAACAAACGACGCGGATGAAAAAGTTTTCCGAGAAGAACTGGCGGTCGCACTTGGAGAATTGCCGGAAGAACAGCGCGCCGTGGTGCATTTGAAACTGTGGGACGGCCAGACGTTTGAGGAAATTGCCGCCGCGCTGGAGATTCCGCTGAACACCGCCGCGAGCCGCTATCGCTACGGCCTAGACAAATTGCGCGGGCGGCTGCGTCCACTCTACGAAGAAATGAAGAAGGCAGAATGATGAATGAAGAAACCAAACCGGGCATGAATGCAGACGAATTTGAAAAGCGTTTGCAACGCCAGCCCTTGCGCCAAGCCCCGTGTGAATGGCGCTCGGAAATTCTGGCGGCGGCGCGCGACGCGCAAACGTCCCGTCACCCGTCACCCACCACGCGCCGCCCGTTCCTATCAACCCTCAACTATCAACTATCACCTTTCTTCTGGCCTCATCCCAAAGCCTGGGCGGGACTGGCGGCGGTCTGGATTCTTATTTTCATGGTGAATTTTTCCATGCACGAGCCGTCGCCGATGATGGCGAAAAAATCCGCGCCGCCGTCGCCGGAGGTGATCGTGGAATTGAAAAAACAGCAGCGGATGTTTGCGGAACTGGTCGGCTCCTACGAAACGCCGGACGTTGACCGGCGGAAAATGTTCTCGCCGAGACCGCGCAGCGGGCGGGCGGAGATTTTGGTGGCGTGAGCCGGGAGGGACGGCGTGTCGCCGTCCGAAACTAAAAAAATGGGACGCCGACACGGCGTCCCTCCCAAAATAAATTTATGAACGAAGAATCCAAAAGCATCTGGAAAAAATCGTGGCAAGGCTGTTCGCGCTGGTTTCGCGCATGGTTGATTGTGGTGGCCGCGACTTTTTCTATCGTTTTGATTGTCACTCTTTTTATCCCCGGCGGACCCCGAAGTTTTTCAGACTGGTGGCCGGCGCTGGTTTTCATGCTCGTTGTCAGCGCAGTGGTCGCAACCGTGTTTTTTGGTCTTTGGGCTTTCATCCGCTGCTTTTTTAGCTGGCGCAATTTCAAGCGGCTGCTGTTCGGGCTGGCGTGTTTCGCCACATTGATTGCGCTGTTTTACGTCGAGGAAGACTGGCGCGGCTGGCACGCATGGAACCAATACCAACGCACTGAGGAGGCCAAGGGCGGGAAATTTGATTTCAAAGATTTTCTGCCGGCCGTTGTGCCGGATGATGAGAATTTTGCCATGACGCCCGTAGTGGCCAGCAGTTACAACTACATTTTGACCCGAGATGGTAAAAAAATTCCCTCCGGGCAGCGCGATACAAATCTGGTGAATCGCATGGATTTTAACCTTGGGGATGCCAATTGGAATACCAACGGCACGGGCAGTTGGGTCGCAGGCACTTTGAGCAATTTACGACCTTGGCAGGAGCTTTATCGCGATCTTGCCATTAAGACGAATTTGTTTCCGGTTCCACCGCAGCCGCAAGCACCTGCCGCCGATGTGCTGCTGGCCTTGAGCCGTTGTGACAACGCGATTGAGGAACTGCGACAGGCCGGACTGCTCCCCAAATCCCGGTATCCGTTGGATTATGAAACGGAAAACCCGGCAGAAATACTCCTGCCACATTTGTGGGAGTTAAAAAAATCATCGCTTCTATTGCGATTGCGCGCCATTGCGGAATTACAGAATGACCAGAGCGAAAAGGCGGCAGCGGATGTGACGCTGGGGTTTCGTTTAATTGAGGCGATTCGCACGGAACCAATCATGATTTCTCATCTGGTGCGGATCGCGATGAACGAAATCATTCTGCAGCCAATCTACGAGGGCCTGGCCAATCACCAATGGACGGATGCCCAGCTTGTCACGCTCGATTCGGAATTGGCGAAGCTGGATTTTCCAGCCGATTGCCAACTCGTGCAGAAATCGGAGATAGCCTTCAACGTATCCGAAATAGACTATTTAAGACACCATCGGGATTATGACAGCATGTTTGCAGGAATGGGCGTCAATCATCCGGCCGATAGCAAAATTGAATCCCTGATCTATCGCTATGCGCCGAGTGGCTGGTTTTTTCAGAGTGCAATGCGGGAATGCCGGGTTTTGATGCAATATGGTTTCGCGGTTGAAAACGATACCAAAACCATTTCTCCCAGAAAAACCGATCAAGCTGTCCAAGCTGAAAAATCCGCGAGGGCAAAAGTTGGGGTTTTTGATGCGCTGAATTGCCTAAGGAAAGCATTCGATTCAGATTTGCTATCCTCAGGAAACTTTCTTAAAAAAACCGCCCGCGCCCAGGACTCCGTGAACTTGGCGCGCACGGCCATTGCGCTGGAGCGTTACCGGCTGGCGCACGCGGAATTTCCAGAATCGTTGGACGCGCTTGCGCCGCAGTTCATCGCCAAGGTGCCGCACGATGTCATCGGCGGCCAGCCGTTGAAGTATCGGCGCACGAGTGATGGGCAATTCGTTTTGTATTCCGTTGGCTGGAATGAAAAGGATGACGGCGGAGTGACGGGCTATCGCAAAGGCGGCACCGCACCGGATTTTGATTCGGGCGACTGGGTCTGGCGGTATCCGGCCAAATAAAAATAAGGAACATCGAACATCCAACATCGAACGCTGAACATCGAATGGTTCGCGGCGCGGGATGCCGGTCATTCGATGTTGGATGTTCGGTGTTCGGTGTTCGGTGTTTTCTCAATTTCAATTATCTGTGTCCATCGGTGTTCTTCTGTGGTTCAATTAGTCTGTGAACATAACGAATTTGAACCCGGACACGGACATCGGCGCGAGCGCTTGGCTGGTGGAAATTGACGACCATCGCATTTTGCTCGACGCGGGGATGCACCCGAAACGCGAGGGCCGCGAGGCGATGCCGAGGTTCGGCAAGCTCGGCCACGCGGACGTGGATGCGATTGCGATTTCGCATTGCCATCACGATCATGTGGGCGCGCTGCCGCTGGCGTGCCGGCAGTTTCCCAAGGCGCATGTGCTGATGACGGAGTTGAGCTATCTGATCGTGGAACGCGTGCTGCACAATTCGGTGAACGTGATGACACGGCAGCGCGATGAGCTGGGCATCCGCGAGTATCCGCTCTACACGCACGATGAGGTGGACGACATCGCGGCGTTTTTTCAGGGCTTCAAATACCACCGCGAGATTGAATGGGGTGCGTTCAATAAATTGCGCGCGGGCGTGCCGTCGCCGACGCTGGAATTTTTTGACGCGGGCCACACGCTGGGTTCGTCGGGCATTTTAATTCGCGGGAAAAAGGAGACGCTGTTTTACACGGGCGACGTGTGTTTCCACGACCAGACGATTTTGAAAAGCGCGCGGTTCGAGGACGTGAAGGCGGATGTGCTGATCATGGAAACGACGCGGGGCAATCGCGCGGTGCCGCCGGGTCGCACGCGCGAAACGGAAATTGACCGGCTGGTGGCGGCGATCCAGGACGCGACGAAGAAGAAGGGTTGCGTGATGATCCCGTCGTTCGCGCTGGGGCGGACGCAGGAAATTCTAGCGCTGCTGGCGTTGCTGATGCGCGAGGGGAAATTGAAGAAACAACCGATTTATATTGGCGGTTTGGGGCGCGTGTTCACGGAGCTTTACGACATCGAGGCGCATCGCACGCACCGGTCGCACACGAATCTGCAATTGAACGAGGCGTTGCAATTGATCGTTTTGGAAAAGGGCCAGTCGGAGAGCATGAAGTTGAGCGGCGGAAAAATTTTTGTCATCACGGCGGGCATGATGAGCGAGAACACGGCGGCGCACACGCTGGCGGCCCGGATGGCTGGGGACGAACGGCAGAGCATTTTCTTCGTGGGTTACGCAGATCCAGATTCACCGGCGGGCCGGCTCAAGGCGGCGAAGCAAGGCGAGACGTTTGTGTTCAGTCCAAGCGCGGGGCGCGTGACCAAAACCTGCGACGTGCAGGATTTTGATTTGACGGCGCACGCGAACCGGGAGGATTTGCTGGAGTTCGTCGGGCGGGTTTCGCCGCGCACGATTCTGCTGGGCCACGGCGACGAAACGGCGCGGGCGTGGTTTGAAGCGCAGATTCATTTGCGCTGGCCGAAGATTAAAGTTTTTCAGCCGCAGCCAGGCAAGCCGGTGGAGGCTTGATTTGGTCAAAAACAAAACCGCCGGACGAAACATTATTCGTCCGGCGGTTTTTGATTTTGATTTTTTTTGGTTCATTTTCCGCCGTTGCCGCTGACGATATTGGCGAGGTTGAAAATGGGCAGGAACATGCAGATGACCATGCCGCCGATGACGACGCCGAGAAAGACGATGAGCAGCGGTTCGATGAGCGACATGAGGCCGGAGAGCGTGGTGTCAATTTCTTCGTCCAGGAAGTCGGCGACGCGTTCGAGCATGGTGTCAATGTTGCCGGTCTGTTCCCCGGCGCTTAACATGCGGACGACCATGCTGGGAAAGACCGGGTATTTGGCGAGCGCGGCGGAAATGCCTTCGCCACGTTCGATGTCGAGGGCGGCGGCCTTGATGGCTTTTTCCATGACGACGTTGCCGACGGTCTGCGAAACAATCTGCAGGACTTCAAGAATCGGCACACCGCTGCGGACGAGCGAGGATAAGGTGCGGGTGAACCGGGCGAGACAGATTTTGTGGGCGATAGCCCCAAAGATAGGCAGCTTGATGCGTTGCGTGTCCCAAAATTCGCGGCCCGGTTTCGTCTTAAGAAAATAGAGCCAGCCCCAAACCGCGCCGCCGGCAAGAATAATCAGGTAAATCAGGTAATGCTGGACGATTTCGCTGATGGTGATCAAAACTTCCGTTGGTCCGGGCAATTTTGCACCGAAGCCGGAGTAGACTTCCTTGAAGGTCGGAATAACCCGCACCAGCAGAAAGACAGTGATGACGATGGCCACCACCGATACCACGGTGGGATACATCAAGGCGGTTTTCACCTTTTTGCGGAGGCGCTCGGTGTTTTCCTGATAGGTGGCCAGGCGCGCTAGAATTTCTGAAAGCAAACCACCTTTTTCACCCGCGCCGACCATGGCGACATAAAGACGGTTGAAGGCTTTGGGATGGCGGGTAAGCGCTTCGGAAAAACTTTCGCCGCCCTCGACGCGCGTGCAAACATCGCGAATGGTGTCGCGCATCACCTTGTTGGGCGTCTGATCCGCCAGCGCCTGGAGCGATTGGACGATGGCGATGCCGGCGTCAATCATCGTGGCGAGTTGGCGGGTGAAGATGACGAGGTCGGCGAGCGCCACCTTGCCGCCTTTCGTCCGGCCGCGCTTGGCGATCTTTTCCTTGATCTCGACGACCAGCAAGTTGCGGTTGAGCAACGCGGCGATGGCGGCCTGTTCCGAGGCGGCCTCGACGGTGTTGCGGATTTCGCGGCCGGAGGCCGTTTCCCGGGCGGTGTAAGCAAATAATGGCATACCTGTGTGACCGTGAATAATTCAAAGCGCGTGAATTGCAAGCGCAATTCACTTTTCGCTGGTTTTTAACCCAGCACTATTTGTTCCAGTATCCGCTCATTATATTAATCGTTCTTTTCCACCCAGCACGATTATGCCCGTTTTTTCCGTGTCCCATAATGGACGCGGCGGTAATTGCGGAAGCTTGCCGCCACAAAAGACTTATTACGAGCCGTTTGATGGCATGTTTTTTTTGAAAAAAAGTTGTTGTCTTTTTCAATCGTTTTCCTTAATTTCGACAGCAAACGCACCGCAGGGTGCTGGGGCAAACTGTTTTTGCCCCACTGATCGCAGGTAAAACAACAAACAACAAACAACATCGGAGGAACAGATGAAGTTTAATAAATGGACATACGGTTTGGTTGCGGTCGGGGCAGTTAGCCTCACCTCGGCAGTTCGTGCCGACGAAACCACAATGAACGCAGTGCAAACTGCGCTCTCCACCACCACCATCAGCGGCTATGTCAGTGCTTCGGCTAACTGGCAGATCAGCCGCAGTGGTGATAACGCTCAATATTCGCCAGCGGGTGCCATCCCCTACCAAGGCGGAAAACAGGATGGCTTCAACTTGGATGTGGTGAAACTCTCCATCTCCAAACCGCAGGATGAATCTCCTTGGGCTTCGGGCTACCAAGTTGACCTGCTCTTCGGACCGGATGCGGTTGGATATAATCCTTCAGCGAACGCCAATCACGTCACTGATAACAATGGCACTGGTTATACCTATAACAATAGTGGTTCAGATTTTGCCATCAAGCAGGCGTATATCGCCCTGCGCACGCCGATTGGCAATGGCATTGACTGGAAGATTGGTGTGTTTGACACCATCATCGGCTACGAAACGTTCGACGCTGGCAGCAATCCGAACTACACCCGTTCCTGGGGTAATGCCGTGGAACCGACCGAACACACTGGTGTCTTGGCGACCTACAAAGTCTGCGACATGTTCACCGTGTCGGCTGGTATTGCCAACACGCTCACCGCTGGAATCAATAATCGTAATAACTACCACAACGGCGGCAATGGAAGCAGCTACTTTGGCTCGAAGACCTTCATGGGCTTGGCCACGATCACCGCTCCGAGCAATTGTGGTTGGGCGGCAGGTTCCACGCTCTATGCTGGCATGGTCTATGGCTTTGGTGGCAACAGCTTCGGCACTCAAGAAGGCAACCAGGTCAACTACTACGCTGGTGCCACGCTGAATACGCCTTGGAAGCCATTCACGGTCGGGGCAGCCTTTGACTATGTGCAGAACCTTGGCGGCGGAGGGGATGGCACTGGCACTGGTTTATCTTCTCATGCCGATGTCACCGTCTTCGGCTTGTATGCCACAATCAAAGCCACCGACAAGTTGAGCTTCAGCGCTCGCGGTGAATATGCTGAAATCAATAACAAAAATGTTGGCAGCGACAACAGCATTGAACTGACCGGCACGATGGAATATGACCTCTGGGCCAATGTCATCAGCCGCTTGGAAGTCCGTTATGACCACGTCATCAGCGGCACTGGCGCTGGAGATATCGGCTATTTTACGCCAAACGGTGGTTATGTGGGTGGCGGCAGTTTAGTGTTGAATCCGACCTCCGTTGAGCGCAGCGCGCTCGGTGTCTACGCAAACCTCATTTACAAGTTCTAATTTAGTTTAGAACCTTTGGCCCCTGCCGGCAAACCCGGCAGGGGCTTTTTGTTTTTAACATTGGTAGCAGCGGACGTGAGTCCGCTCTAATTTCTTGCCGATCAATGGTGGAATAGTAAGCCGATTCACGTCGGCTGCCACGCTGTTTGAAG
>DMQW01000095.1 GCA_003455565.1 Limisphaerales bacterium | reverse complement strand
AGTCTGGGTGCTGTTTCCATGAAAATCCAAAAACATCCAACATCCAACATCCAACATCCAACGCCCAATGGCTTCGGGCGCGGATGCACCGGATTCATTGGATGTTCAGTGTTGGATGTTGGCTGTTGGATGTTCCCGTTCCGATGAACATTTTCCAAACCATTTTGATTCTGGTCTTCGCGTTCCTCGCCGTGTTCGGCGAAGCGGTCTGCGATGCGCCGCGCCATCTGCTTGGCGCGCAGATCAACCTGCTGCCCGCGCTGATGATTTTCGCCGCGCTCAACGTCGGCCTGCCCACGCTCGCGCTGCTCGCCGTGCTGGGCGGACTTTGGTTCGACACCTTCTCGGCGAATCCGCTGGGCATCTCCATTCTGCCGCTGCTCGCGGTTGGCTGGCCGGTTTATCTGCGGCGCGACCTGATTTTGCGCGACCTGCCGTTCGCACAATTTGTCCTGGGCGCCGCCGCCAGCGCCGCCGTGCCGGCGTTGACGATTTTGATGCTGTTGAGCGGCAGCCAGGAACCGCTGCTCGGCTGGGGTTCGCTCTGGCAATGGATCGTGATGATCGCCGGCGGCGCGGTGGCCACGCCGTTTATTTTTGCGCTGATGGACAGGTGCAACCGCGCGCTCGGCTATCAGGTGCGGACGGAAAACAGTTTCCGCCCCGACCGCGAAATCCAGCGCAGCCGGAAGAAAATTTAAAATTACCGATGCTTGTTTTTGACGAACTGAAAAAGAACGACGCCCAGCTCCGCCTTGTCGCGGTGGTGCTGCTGGCGGGGCTTTTGGTTTTGCTCATCGGTCTCTGGTGGGTGCAGGTCGTTTCGGCGCACGAATACCAGTCGCACTTGGAGACGCAATCGTATCGCACCATCCGGCTGCCCGCCGTGCGCGGCAAAATTTTTGACCGCGAAGGCCGCGTGCTGGCGGAAAACCGTCCGCGCTACAACTTGAGCCTTTACCTCGACGATCTGCGCCAGCCGTTTTACAGCGGCTACACCAACCTGTTGAAATCAGCGCGGGCCGGGCAAAAACGGAACATTGCGGCTGCGGAAAAAAAACTCGGACGTTCGCTGACAAAGGTGGAACTGAAGCAGTTCCGGCTGTCGTCGGAATACCTTGAACAGTTGCGGCAGGAGGCGCGCGTCCGCGTCGCCAGCGGCATCCTGGCGCAGGTCAGCGAAAAAATCGGCCAGCCGCTCGCACTCGACGCGAAAAATTTCAATTCCCATTACGCCAAAAAGCTCGCGCTGCCGTATCCGGCGCTGAAAAATCTAGACGCCACGAACATCGCGCGGTTCGAGGAAAATTTCACGAACCGCCTCGGCGCGGACCTGGAACTGGAATCGGTGCGCAGCTATCCGAACGGGACAGTGGCGGGGCATCTGCTCGGCTATGTGCTGCGCGACGACGAGGCGCAGAGCGGGGAAAATTCCTATTTCAATTATTTCCTGCCGGACTATCGCGGCATGGTCGGCGTGGAGGCCGGCTTTGATTCGGAGTTGCGCGGCCGCGCCGGCGAGGAGTCGGTGCTGGTCAACAGCCTCGGCTACCGCCAGTCCGAAAACATCGGGAACCAGCCGGAGCCGGGCCACAACGTCGTGCTGACGCTGGATCTCGATCTCCAGCGCGCGGCGGAAAATTCCATCGCCGCGCACCGCGGCGCAGACGCCCGCGCGGCCGTCGTGGTGATGGATGTGCGGAACGGCGACGTGCTGGCGATGGCGTCGTCGCCGGCGTTCAACCCGGTTTATTCCGCGAACGATGGCGCGCGGCTGGCGGATGAAACCTTGCGTCCGGCCATCAACCGCGCGACGCAGGAAAATTATGCGCCGGGTTCCATTTTTAAGCCGGTGATCGCGCTCGCCGCGCTGGAAAACGGGTTGAACCCGGATAAATTTTACGAAGTTCAAGCCGACCCGACGCGGCCGGGCAGGGGTTGTATTTACATCGGCAAACGCAAGATTGACGACACCGTGCCGCCGGGCGAATACGATTTGAAGCGCGCCATCATGCGTTCGAGCAACGCGTATTTCATCACGAACGGTCTCCACACGGGCGTGGATAAAATCATCACGCTCGCAAAAAAATTTCATTTTGGTGAAAAGACTGGTCTGCCAACGCGGCAGGAAACGCGCGGCGAGCTGCCGAGTCTGGCGCGAATTCACGACGGCTGGCGCGACGGCGACACGGCGAATTTGTGCATCGGGCAGGGCGAGCTGTCGGTGACGCCGTTGCAGATGGCCGTGGCGTATTCGGCGATCGCCAATGGCGGAAAAGTTTTTTGGCCGCGATTGGTGGCGCGGATCGAGCCGCAGGATCCAGCGGCGCGCGAAATGGCGACGAATTTTCCATCCGCGCTCGTGCGCGACCGGATTGGCGTGAGCGTGCGGAGCCTGAAACTTTTGCACAACGCGATGCTGGCGGAAACCGAGGACGCGGAGGGCACGGGCAAGGCGGCGGTGGTGCCGGGCCTGCGGATCTGCGGCAAGACTGGCACGGCGCAGGTGCAGGACAGCGCGAACCGGCTCATCGCCTACAATTTCTGGTTCGCGTCGTTCGCGCCGTATGAAAACCCGCGCTACGCCGTCGTGGTGCTGGTGCAGGCGGAAGGCTCCGGCTCCGGCGGCGCGACTTGCGCGCCGATCGCGCATGATGTTTACGAGGAAATTGTAAATCAAGAAAAGTCGGCGGCGGGAAAAGTTCTCGCCGCGACGCTGAATTAAAAAATGTTCACGCCCACACCCAGAGAACAATTTGACCGGCTCCAGCTTGCGGCGCTGGCGGGGTTGATGTGCCTTGGCGCAGCGTTCGTGTTCAGCGCGACGATGGCGAATGAATATTCGGCGACACTGCCGTGGTATTCGCAAAGCTGGGTGCGACAAATCGTCTGGTATGCGATTGGCATCGGCGCGGCGGCGGCGGTTTGCGTGCTGGATTACAACACGCTGGCGCGGTGGTCGTTCGTGGCGTATTGGGCGGCGATTTTCAGTCTGGTCGCGGTGCTGGTTCCGTTCATCGGCTCGATGCGTTTCGGCGCGCGGCGGTGGATTGACCTGGGATTTTTTCAGTTTCAGCCGAGCGAGTTTGCCAAGCTGGCATTCATTCTGGCGGGCGCAAATTTTTTAAGCCGGCCGGTGGATGAATTGAAACTGCCGCTGAATTTTTGGAAGGGAATCGGTCTGATGCTGCTGCCGTTCGCGTTGATTTTGAAGGAACCGGATCTGGGTTCCGCGTTGGTGCTGCTGCCGACGGGTCTGGTGATGATGCTCGTCGCGGGCACGCCGCGAAAGTATCTGCTGCGGCTGGCCGGAGTGGTGGGTTTGATGGCGGCGCTGTTTCTGGCGGACATTTTGTTTGCGCCGCCGCGCTGGCGGATCCCGATGCAGGATTACCAGCGCAACCGGCTGCTCGTTTATTTTGGCCGGGATTACACACACTTTGCTTCGCCGACAGCCACGCCGGCGGAGTTGCAACACCTGCGCCAACGACAGTTGGACGACGCATATAACGTGCGGCAGGCGTTGATTTCCGTAGGCTCCGGTGGGCTGGCGGGAAAAGGCTGGGGCAAGGGCACGCAAAACGCCCTTGGTTATCTGCCCCGGGCAGTGGCACACAACGACTTCATTTTCTCCGTCATTGCCGAGGAGGAAGGGTTCGTTGGCAGCGTGATCATACTCACGCTGTATGCGGTGGTTCTCTTCACCGGATTGAGAATCGCCGGCCAGGCGCGCGACCGCCTGGGCAAGCTCGTGGCGGTGGGCGTTGTGACGCTCATCTTCAGCCATGTATTCATAAATATCGGCATGAACATACGCATAATGCCCGTGACGGGAGTGCCACTGCCGCTGTTAAGTTATGGCGGGTCTTCAGTGCTCGGCTCGTTGATCGCCGTGGGCTTGATGCAAAACATACACATCCATCGAAGAGGATACTAAAACATGAGCAATAATAACTTCTCACGGCGCCGCCGCGGAATGCGTTTCAAACCCAAGGGCGGTTTGAACCCGGCTCAACAAAAACCCGATCGCGAAGCCATTGAGGCCCGCGCCGACGTGGTCAGTGAACAGGGCGGTTCCGACCGTCTGTTTGAGAAACGCCACACGCACGAAATCGAACGCGCCGAAAACATCGCCGCCGGTTTGCCG
>DMQW01000236.1 GCA_003455565.1 Limisphaerales bacterium | reverse complement strand
AACCGCGTCGGCGATCTCGACGCCGAAGCCCTGCCCTACGCGGTGAAAACTCTCGGCATCAGCGTCGAAGAAGCGCAGAACCAATTGACCAAACAATCCGGTTTGCTCGGCGTGAGCGGCATCTCGAACGATGTCCGCGACATCGCCGACGCGGCCAGCAAAGGCAACGCGAACGCGAAACTCGCGCTGGATGTTTTTGTCGCGAGTGCGCGGCACTGGATCGGCAGTTACTTTTTGCAGTTGAACGGCGCGGACGCGATTGTGTTCACCGCCGGCACGGGCGAAAACCAGTCAAACATACGCGCCGCCATTTGCGCGAATCTGGAAAATCTCGGCGTCAAGCTGGACGCGGCGAAAAATAATTCCACGCGCGCGACCGAGGCCATCATCAGCGCGGCGGATTCGGCAGTGAAAATTTTTGTGATTCCCACGAACGAGGAACTCGTCGTGGCACGCGAAGCAAAACGCTATTTGGAAAATTTGAAGAACTAGATTTCCCAACTCTCAACCATCAACCAACAACTAATTATGTCACATCAAGCAATCGGACTCATTGAAACGCGCGGACTCGTCGCCCTCGTCGAGGGGACGGACGCCATGCTCAAGGCCGCGAATGTCGAACTCGTCGGCCCGATGACGCAGGTCGGCAACGCGCTCGTCACGGCGTGTGTCGTCGGCGACGTCGCCGCCGTCAAAGCCGCCACCGACGCCGGCGCGCAGGCCATCAAAGCCATCAAAGGCGAACTGGTCAGCGTCCACGTCATCGCCCGCCCGCACAACGATGTGGAAGCGGTGTTGCCGAAAAAGAAGTAAGCGTAGCGGCGTCTCGGCAGAGCGCCGCCAACTTGCTTCGTTAAGAAATGCGGCGCTCTGCCGAGACGCCGCTACAAAAGTAAAATTATGTTCCTCGCCAAAGTCGAAGGCACGGTGGTCGCCACCAAGAAAGACCCGAACATGTCGGGCCGCAAACTCTTGCTGCTCCGCCCGCAGCTCGTGGACGAAAAAGACCCGACGAAATTTCGTCCGGGAGCCAACACCATCGTGGCCGTGGACGCCCTCGGTGCGGGCATCGGCGAGCTGGTTTTGTTTTGCCAGGGCAGTTCCGCGCGTCTCGCACCCGGCATGAAGGACGCGCCCGTGGACGCCGTCATCATCGGCCTCGTGGACAGCGTGGATGTTTTCGGAAAAGAAATTTTCAGCGCGAAAGCCTGAACCAGAACCGTGAACGAACTGCAATCAGAACGTCGCATCGCGCTTTTTCAAAAGCGCGAAGTGAGACGCATCATTCACAACCATGAATGGTGGTTCGTCATTACTGACGTGGTTGCCGTGCTGACTGATTCGGTTGATGCAAGTGATTATCTTAAGAAGCTACGCAAGCGAGACCCCTCTCTCGCCGAAGTTTTCAAAGGGGGGGGACAGATTGTCCCCCCCCTTGGACTCGAATTCAAAACGGCGGGCGGGCGCCAAATTCTTCAGTGCTGGAATACTGAAGGTGTTTTTCGCTTAATTCAATCCATCCCCAGCCCAAAGGCCGAGCCGTTCAAACGCTGGCTGGCAAAGGTGGGCTACGAGCGGATTCAAGAAATCGAAGACCCGGAATTGGCGACCAAACGCGCCCGTGTGCTTTACCAGGCCAAGGGTTATTCGGACGAATGGATTGAAAAACGGATGCGTTCGATTGCCATCCGCGACGAACTCACCGACGAATGGAAAAAGCGTGGCGTGAAGGAACAGCGCGAATACGCCATTCTCACGGCGGAAATTTCCAAGGCCGCGTTCGGTCTGACGCCAACGGAATACGCGGAGTTGAAAAGCCTCAAGCGCGAAAATCTCCGCGACCACATGACCGACCTCGAACTGATTTTTTCAATGCTGGGCGAGGCGGCCACGACGGAAATCGCGCGCAACCGTGACGCACAAGATTTTCCGCAAAATAAAACCGCCGCGCGAAATGGCGGCCATGTCGCCGGCAATGCGCGGCGCGAGCTTGAAAAACAAAGCGGACGCAAAGTGGTCACGCGCGAAAACTATCTCGCGCTGTCGCAGTCCGCAAAGAAAGCCAGAGCGTTGAAATCTTAAACTTATTTTCCCATGAGTGCCGTGAATGAAACTTTGATCCGTGACGTGGTGGCCGAAGTGTTGGGCCGTTTGGGCGGCAGCGCGACGACCACCAGCAAACCTTCCCCTGCTCCATCAACTCCGCCGACCGCGCCATCGTCAAATTGCGGTTGCGGCACGAAAAAAACTTCCGCCACCAACATCGCGTTGCGTGGGAAGTTCGGCGTGTTTCAGGATGCGAACGAAGCGTGTGCCGCCGCGCAGGAAGCGTTTTTGCAGCTCAAGCAGAAAGGCGTCGCAGCACGCCGCAAGATTGAAGAAATCGTCAAGTCGCTCGCCGAGAAAAACGCCGAGGCGTGGGGCAAGCTTGAACTCGACGAAACGAAAATTGGCCGGCTCGACCACAAGATCGCCAAGCTGCAAATCATCAAGCTCGTGCCCGGCGTGGACTGGCTGCGGCCCGACGCGCGCAGCGGCGACCACGGCATCACGCTCGAAGAATATACACCGTTCGGCGTCGTTGGCGCGGTCACGCCCAGCACGCATTCGATTCCCACGTTGAGCGGCAACATCGTTAACATTTGCGCCGCTGGAAATTCAGTTGTCTTCAATGCTCATCCGGGCGCGTCGCGTTGCGCCGCCGCCGCCGTCCGCGCTTACAACGAGGCGATTTATCGCGAGACGGGAATTGAAAATATCGTGTGCGTCATCGAAAAGCCGACGCTCGATTCGTTCAACGCGATTTGCAAAAACGAAAACACCCGCCTGCTGCTTGTCACCGGCGGACCGATGGTGGTGAAGGCCGCGATGATGACCGGCAAGCGCGCCATCTGCGCCGGCCCAGGAAATCCGCCCGTCTTTGTTGACGATACTTGCTGTCCGACGCGGGCGGCGAAAGCGATCATCGAAGGCGCGGCGTTCGACAACAATCTTTTGTGCATCGGCGAGAAACAAGTTTTCGTCCTCGAAAGTGTCGCGGACAAGTTGATGCAACGGATGTCGGAGAACGGCGCGGTGAAATTGAATTCCGCGCAGCTCGACCGTTTGACGAAGGCGGCGTTCACTTTCAAGGAAGGCCAAGGCGGCGGTTGCGCGCACGCCAGCGTGAACAAAGATTTCATCGGCAAAGATCCGATTGTGCTCGCGCAGGCGGCGGGCATGAACATCCCGTCCGGCACGCAATTACTTTTTGCTGAAACTGATGCGAACCATCCGTTCGTCGTCGAGGAACAAATGATGCCGATGCTGCCGATCGTGCGCGTAAAGAGCGTTGAGGAAGGCATCGAACGTTCGTTGGAATCGGAGCATGGTTACAAGCACACGGCGATCATCCACTCACACGATGTGGAAAACATCACGGCGATGGCGCGCGCACTCGACACAACTTTGTTTGTAAAGAACGGTCCGTCGCTCGCCGGCCTCGGCATCGGCGGCGAAGGTTATCTGAGTTTCTCAGTTGCCACGCCGACGGGCGAAGGCATCACGAACCCTAAAACTTTCTGCCGCGTCCGCCGTTGCGTGATGGTGGATAATTTGAGGATTTATTGAGCCATGCTGCTCGCCCGCGTTGAAGGAAATATCGTGGCGACCCGGAAACATCCGAGTCTCGCTGGCTGGCGTCTGGTGATCTGCCAGCCCATCGGCACAAACGGTGAAGCGGAAGGTTCGCCAACCATTGCGATTGATTCGCACGGCGCGGGCATGCATCAGCAGGTGGTGATTTCGTCGGACGGAATCGCGGCGCGCAAAGCCGTGGGCGTGGACAAAAGTCCGGTGCGCTGGCTGGTCGTCGGCCTCGTGGATGAATCCGAACCGGGAAAAAGAATTTGAAACTGGGAACCGTCATCGGTCGCGTCACGTTGAGCAAGTCGGTGGATTTGCTTAAGGGCGGACGTTTCCTCGTCGTCAGCCCGTTCAGCCGCGAACAATACGCGGGCGGACTCGACAAGCCGGCGGGCATGGGCACGGATCCGAGCCTCGTCGTTTATGACGACATCGGCGGCGGCGTGGGCGACGTGATCGGTTACGAAGAAGGCCGCGAGGCCGCGCAAGCGTTTGACGTGTATCCGCCGATTGACGTGATCAACGCCGCGCTCGTGGACGAAATGTTCTACAACCCGTGGAAGGGTTAATTTAATTTTTATGAGCACAGTCATCAGTCTCCGAGATTTGCAGGACATGGTTCGCAACGGCCAGGACGTGAAAAATCTTCCTGCCGACGCCATCATCACGCCGTCCGCGCGCGATTATTTGCACGAACTGGAATTCAGCGGCGGCGCGAAAGCTGTTGCGGCCAAATCAAATTCCAATTCGTCCGGCAGCGATAAACTTTCTCCACCGACGAAAAAGTTGAACTCCAAGTCGCCGAAATCGGAACTCGAAGCGTTTTTCAATTCACCTTACGCGCTTAATTTGAAGCAACAGATTTGCGAGATGGGCCATCGCCTCTGGCAGCGCGCCTATGTGGACGGCAACGGCGGCAACATGGCCATCCGCGTCGGCGACGACATCGCCATCTGCACGCCCACGCTCGTGAGCAAAGGTTCGCTCAAGCCGGCGGACATGTGCCTCGTGGATTTCGAGGGCAACCAGCTTTGCGGCACGAAAAAGCGCACGAGCGAAATCCTCATGCACTTGCAGATGATGAAGCACCAGCCCAAAGCCGTCGCCACCTGCCATTGTCATCCGCCCTACGCCACGGCGTTTGCCATCACCGGCATTGCACCGCCGACGTGCATGTTGCCGGAGTATGAAGTTTTTTGCGCCGTCGCCGTCGCGCCGTATCGCACGCCCGGTTCGCCGGAAATGGGCAAACTCGTTGCTGACCTGACCGATGAATACAACACCATCCTCATGGCCAATCACGGCGTGGTGACGTGGAGCCACAACAACATCGAGGAGGCATACTGGCGCATGGAAATCATCGAGGCCTATTGCCGCACGCTCGTCGTGGCCGGCCAACTCGGCAAGCCGATCAACACCTTCACCGGCCCGCAGATGAAGGAGCTGCTGAACATCAAGCAGAGCCTCGGCTTTGTGGATCCACGCTTCGGCATGAAGGAATGCGAACTGTGCGACAGCGGCGACTGGCGTCCGGGCGCGACCTGTCAGGCACCGCAATCCGGTGAACCCACCATCGGCCTTGACCCCGAAGCCGAGGCGGCGGTGAAAGCCATCACCGACCAGATTCTTGCACAATTAAAGTAATTTATTTCTTGAATTAGTCAGTGAGAGGGGGTAAACATCGGTCGATGTGTAAAAAAAAGGATCTCGCTTGAAGGGTTTTTGCATTGTTGCCACGGCTTGTTTCATTTCAACGAGGTTGACTGCGCAACCGGTCATCATTGTCCAGCCCACCAATCAAGTTGTTTTGGCGAACAACACAAACCTCGTGTTCAGCGTTCAGGCTTCCGGCAATGGCCCGCTCACTTACCAATGGTTTTTTAATGGCACCAATGTGCCGAACGATGTTATTACGACGCTCGCCGGCAAAGGCCCACCACCCGGGTTTTCAGGAGATTGGGGTGCTGCCACGAACGCCCATTTGAATAATCCATACGGAGTTGCTGGGGATTCTCTTGGCAATGTCTTTATAGCCGACACCCGGAACAATCGGATTCGGAAAGTGGATACGAATGGCATTATTACCACGATTGCCGGCACTAACGCCGCAAACCTTGCTCCCGGGGGATATTCCGGGGATGGTGGTGCCGCCACCAATGCAAGACTGAATTATCCATCAGGTGTCGCGGTGGATCATTTCGGAAATGTTTATATTGCTGACTTTAACAATGCACGAATCCGCAAGGTGAATACCAACGGAATGATCACCACTATCGCCGGCAATGGGACCAATGGATATTACGGTGATAGCGGACCGGCGACGAACGCCGAAATTAAGATAGCCCTTCCATGCGGATTATGTCTGGATGCTATGGAAAACTTATATCTTGCAGATGCCGGCAATAATTGTATTCGCAAAATTGACACGAACGGTATTATTTCCACCGTGACCACCGGTGGTTCTTCTGGGGGCGTGGCGGTTGATACTTTTGGAAATATCTATTTTTCTGACGGGAGCCGCGTCAGCAAGTTAGATACTAATAATTTGATCACCATTGTGGCCGGCGGCGGTTCCAGCCTTGTGGAAGGCATATCGGCGACAAATGCCCAAATAAATCCTTGGGGCCTGCTTGTGGACACCAACGGCAATCTATTTTTTGGAGACCAGTTGAACAACAATCGGCGAGCTGTTCGCAAGGTAGATAGTAACGGCATTTTGACTACCGTCGCAGGTAAGGGATCGTTGGAAAATTCAGGCGACGGAGGCCTGGCAATCTATGCTGAGATAGGCTGTCCTTACGGCATTGCTGGTGATTCCTCCGGTAATCTATTGATTGCAGATGAAGCTTCCAGTTCTATCCGCAAAGTTTGGTTCCACGCTTTACCTACGGTCACGGTGAGCAATCTATTCCCAACTTCGACCGGAAATTATCAAGTGGTCGTCACGGACTCGAGTGGCAGCGTGACTAGCAACATCGCCAGCCTTTCGATTGTTTATCCCTCAATTTCAGGGAAAGTAGCTACTAACAATGGCTCCCGTTTCGTCATTACATGGCCAGTTTTTCAACCGTCAGTCTTTCAAGTGCAATGGACAACGAATCTCACCGGTGGCAACTGGTCAAACTTGGGAAGCACCATTACCTGGAACAACGTCGGAATAATTGGCCAACTCGATTATTCATGGACGAATTACATTCAAGGATTTTACCGGCTAATCTGGTTGCAGTAATGGTTTACCTCGCCTGCTCATTCGCGCAGAACAGCTCGGCCGGCAGGCTGGCTTGGTTGAAAAAAATCGGCTGCGCGGATTCATCCCACGCAAAACGGACGGCGGACGGCGGCTTGGCAAAACTATTTTGCCAGCGCGACGGCTTTTGTTACGCTTGAACAATGCGAATTTTCATCTGGCTGTTCAGCGTGGCGCTGGCCGGGTCGGTTTTCGGCGCGGAGCTGCATTTTAATTTTAGCAATTATCCCGAAGGCGCGATGCCGACGAATTTTTCCAGCGCACTCGCGGGCGGCGGTCGGCCCGGCACCTGGAAAATCGTGATGGACGAAGTGTCGTCCGCTTTTGCGCCGCTCACCGACAAGGCGCCCAGCGTCTCGCGTCACGGCGTGCTCGCGCAGACGAGCCAGGACCTGACGGACGAACGGTTTCCCATCTTCATCTACGACGGCGAAGTTTTCCGCGATTTCAAATTCAGCACGCGGTTCAAGATGGTCAGCGGCACGGTCGAGCAGATGGCGGGCGTGGTTTTCCGTTTTCAAAACTCGTCGAACTTCTACGTCGTCCGCGCCAGTGCGCTGGGAAAAAATCTGCGGTTCTACAAGGTTGTGAACGGTCTGCGCTCCGATCCCATCGGGCCGACCATTAACCTCGCGCCCGGCGCGTGGCACACGCTGGCGGTGAAATGTGAGGGCAACCAGATTTCTGTCCGGCTCGACGACCAACTGGCAATGCCCCCGCTGAACGACAACACGTTCATCGAAGGCAAGGTTGGTTTCTGGACGAAGTCCGATGCCGTGAGTTATTTTGCCGACGCGTTGATGGATTACACGCCGCGCGTGCCGGCCGCACAGGTCATGGTCAATTCCGTCATGGAAAAACAGCCGCGCATCCTCGCCCTGCGGGTCTACACGCTGGGAACCAACGGCACCACGAGCATCATCGCCAGCAAGGACACCGCCGAGACCGGCCAGCCGGGAACCGAGGCGGAACTGGCCGCCATCCAGGACGGCACCGTGTCGTTTGGCCGCGAAACAGGCGCGGTGCTGGTGACCATGCCGCTGCACGACCGCAATGGCGAGTTCATCGCCGCCGTGCGCGTGAAAATGAAATCGTTCCTCGGCGAGACGCAGGACAATGCCATGACCCGCGCCCTGAATATAGTGAAACTGATGCAGCTTTCCTGCACTTCCGCCGAAGATTTGCGGAAGTAAAAATATTTGCGGCCGGAATTTTACCGCAGTCACGGCAGCATATTTTTTGTATTTTTTGCGGGCAATTCACCCGGCGCCTTCACCCACGGCACCACCGGCACCACCGGCAGTTCCTCCGGTTTCACCCGCCGCGTGCCGCCCGCCACCGACACCTCGCCCTGCTCATTCACGACGAGCCGCGGACGGCTGCCGGCATTGTTGTAAACCTCCTGGCGCACCACCTCGCCGTTCGCATTGATCAACGCATAGTTGAATACCTGTGCGCCCGCCTGCCACAGCACATGCAACTGGCTCGTCCGGTCCACCTTCGCATCAGGATCGCTGAACGAGACCATCTGCCCCAGCGTCGTCACCTTGAAAACCTGCGACTCCGACTGGTCGCTCACGCGGACGTAGAGCCGCAGTTGCAAACGCAGATAATTCGCCTCCTCCAGGGTGAATTTCCGCACCTCCGGCGGGCTGTTCGTCACGCCCGGCACGCCAAAATCCTGCGACCATAATTTTGCGCCGTTCACCACGTCGAACGTTTTCGGCGCGCTGTTCACCGAGGCCGACCAGTCCTTGATGCGCAGCGTGGCGATGACTTTATAGCGGCCATGCCGGCCTATCTGAAAATACGGCTGCAAATCCACGCGCTTGATGCCGATCTGCGACGATTCCAGATCAAATTCACCCGTGACCGGCACCTCGGCATTTTTGATGACGATGAATCCGTCCGTGGATTCCACGCTGAACGTAAGCCAGTCCGCCGCCGCGCCGAGGTGAAGCTGCTGGCCGGAACGATTGGTGATCTTCACCGCCACCGGCACCGCCTCGCTCGGCAGAAACTGTTCCTGATCCATCGTGATTTCCACGCTCACCTGCGCCGCCGCGCGGAACGAAGTCAACACTGCCAAAACGAGAACCAACAGAAATGTTTTCATGTGATGCTGGACACTCTAAACCGCCGCGCGTGCGAGGCAATTCTTAAATGCAATCGTAGCAGCCGACGTCAATCGGCTCTTTTTTTCGCAAAAGGAAGAATGAGCAGACTCACGTCCGCTGCTACAATATCCTTGATGGAAATTCGCAAAGCGCCAGTTCAGGTATGACGCCGCGCAGGATGTCTATGTGTGTCCGGCAGGCGGGGCGTTGACGGA
>DMQW01000142.1 GCA_003455565.1 Limisphaerales bacterium | reverse complement strand
CGGTGCATTCCCTTGAGTCAACGGCAGCCGCCGCAAGACGTGCGACGGCACCTGGCAGATGAGTTTTGGGACGGACAGCGCCCATGCCGCCACGGCAATCGTCATGGCGCTTGAAGCCTGGATGAAGACCGCCACGCCCGGCGAGAAATTGGACATGACCGAAGCGCCGTCCGAGGCGTTTGACCGTCAGGAAGTCATCGTCCTCACGGGCGAATCGCATGGCGGCCAGAAACAAAAATTCCTGCCCATCATCCGCAGCGGCAATGGAAAGTTTTTCAACCTCGGCGAAACCACCGTTCCCGGCATGGACAAGATGACAGGCCGCTTCACCCAAATTCTCCCGCCGAAAGTGGCCGACGACCAGATGCGGCTGCTGGCAAAAACCATGTTGAAAGTCAAAGGCGTCAACGTCGCCAAACCCGGCAGAACCGTTCGCCTTCCGCGCTCTCGCCGCTGATTTTCCATCCGAAGTGGTTTTCACGTCCGCACCCCGGAGCAATTCAGCATTCGCCTTTGCCGCATAAATTTATCCGTGCAGATTTCGCGCCATCGGTGCATCATGCGCGAATCGCAGGCAGCCCAAAAGCACACTCTCGATGAAAGCCGAAGACCTGAAGCCGAACAAAATTCTGACCGGACCGATTTTCCCCGAACCGGTGCAGATCATCGTCTGCATCCCGATGGGCGACGCGGTGAAACTCATCGCCAAGGGACTTAATACCTCGCGCGTTTACGAACCCGTCCTCACGCCGGATCAGTTGGCGACGCTCGAAACCACGCCGGACACCGAACCATTCGACGGCGACCCGCTGCGTTTCCGCCTCGCCGTCGAGGCCATGCGGCTCGCGCTGGCGTTTGAATACGATCCCTATTTTTCCCTTTCCATCGCGCGGGTTGACCCGCTGCCACACCAGCTTGAGGCGGTTTATCAATATTTCATGGCGTTGCCGCGCATCCGTTTCCTTCTTGCCGACGACCCCGGCGCCGGCAAAACCATCATGGCCGGCTTGCTCCTGAAGGAGTTGAAGATTCGCGGCCTCGTCAAGCGCACGCTCATCATCACACCGGCCAATCTTTCGTTCCAGTGGCAGCGCGAAATGAAGGACAAGTTCCGCGAAAATTTTGAAATCATCCGCAGCGACGTGTTGCGGGCGAACTATGGTGCGAATCCGTGGCAGGACAAGAATCAGGTCATCACGTCCGTCTCATGGGTTTCGCGTATTGAAGACGCCAAGGAAAGCCTGCTCCGCAGTCATTGGGATCTGATCATCGTGGATGAGGCGCACAAAATGAGCGCGGCCAGCCGTGATAAAACAACGCTGGCCTATGACTTGGGGGCAGAACTTTCCAAGATGACCGACCATTATCTGCTGATGACCGCGACGCCTCACAAGGGCGACCCGGAAAATTTCTGCCTGTTTCTTGAATTGCTCGACCGCGACGTTTACGGCGATGTGAAAAGTCTGGAGGAAGCGATGAAGAAACAGGAAGCCCCGTTCTATCTTCGCCGCGTCAAGGAAGCCCTCGTTTCTTTTCCCGATCCAGAAACCGGCAAGGTGAAGGCGTTGTTCACCAAGCGCGTCGTCCGCACCACCGAGTTTAAGATCAATCTCGACGAGCTCGATTTTTACGACGCACTGACTCGCTTCGTCGAAGACCAGTCCATCAAAGCCGCGTCCGAGGATTCCGCTCGTGGCCGCGCGCTCGGTTTCACGATGGCGATGCTCCAACGCCGTTTTGCTTCGAGCATTTACGCCGTGCGCCGCAGCCTCCAGCGCATGAAGGAAAAGCGTGAGAAGATTCTGGCCGACCCCGAAGGCTTTCGTCAGTCGCAAATCAATAAGCGTTTGCCCGACGACTACGAAGATTTGCCGGAAGACGAACAGCAGGAAATCGTTTCCGAACTGGAAGACCTGGTCGCGTCATACGACCCGGCAGCCCTGCGCGATGAAATCACTGAACTCGGCAAGCTGATTCAAAAAGCGGTGGATTTGGAAAAACGCGAAGTCGAATCCAAGCTCGTCCGGTTGCGCGAACTGATCAAAGAGTATGGCATCTTCCAAGACCCGAAGATGAAGCTGCTTATCTTCACCGAACACAAGGACACGCTGGATTTTCTTTGTGCCGACGGCAAAGACGGCCGTCCGCTCGGCAAATTGCGCGAATGGGGACTTTCCGTGACGCAGATTCACGGCGGTATGAAAATCGGCGACCGCGACACGCCCGGCTCGCGCATTTTTGCCGAGCGCGAATTTCGCGAGTCCGCGCAAGTCCTCGTTGCCACCGAAGCCGCTGGCGAGGGTATCAATCTGCAATTCTGCTGGCTGATGATAAACTACGACATCCCGTGGAATCCGGTGCGATTGGAGCAGCGCATGGGTCGCATCCACCGTTACGGTCAGGAAAAGGATTGTCTCATCTTCAATTTCGTTTCTACCAACACGCGGGAAGGCCGCGTGCTTCAAAAATTATTCGAGCGCATCCAGGCCATCGAAGATGATCTCGATCCCAAGCGCACCGGCAAAGTATTCAATGTCTTGGGCGACGTGTTCCCCGCGAATCAGTTGGAAAAAATGATTCGCGATATGTATGCGCACAACCAGATGGATGAAGAACTCATCAAGCAGCGTATCGTTGAGCAGGTGGACACCAAGCGATTGCAGAGCATCACTGATTCAACTTTGGAAGGTCTCGCCAAACGCGAACTGAATCTGTCCGCCATCATCGGCAAATCCGCCGAGGCCAAGGAACGCCGCCTTGTGCCGGAAGTCATCGAAGATTTCTTCATTCAGGCCGCGCCCATTGTCGGTGTTAATCCCAATGAAATCCGCGAAGGCGGACACATTTACAAACTCGGCAAAATTCCGCGCTCGCTCTGGCCCGTTGGGGAACGCCTTGAACCTCGTTTCGGCAAATTGGGGCGCGAATACAAAAACATCGTATTCGACAAGGAGCACTTGAAACGCGATGCCACGCTGGAATGGGTCACGCCCGGCCATCCGTTATTCGAGGCCGTGCGCGAAGACGTGACCGAACACGTCCGCGAAGATTTACTGCGCGGCTCGGTTTTTTACGATCTCCACCAAGCCTATCCCTACCGGCTCGACGTGTTCGCGGCGTCCATTAAGGACGGACGCAACAACCAGCTTCACCGCCGCATTTTTGTGGTGCAGGCCGACCACAGCGGCACGATGACCATCCGCCAGCCGACCATCTTCCTTGATCTGGCTCTTGCGCCGAAGCAAACGAACGTCCCGGACGGCGACGGGTTGCCCGACCGCGATGCTGCCGAACGATTTCTCGTTACCACGGCGCTCAATCCATTTCTCGCCGAAGTCGCCGCACAACGGGCGCGCGAAACCTGTCTCTTATACACATCTCCGAGCCCACGAGACTCCTGAGCATCTCGTAT
>DMQW01000248.1:4653-5774 GCA_003455565.1 Limisphaerales bacterium | reverse complement strand
ATCCGATGGGGAGAAGGTGGCCGCAGGGGCCGGATGAGGTGCTACCCGGAAGGCCAAAGTAAGGCGTCGCCATTTTGTTTTCCGCCGCCTAATCTTTGATTTTCAGCTTTCAGCTTTCAGCTTTTAAAAATGATTTCCGTGCTCATTCCCGTTCGCAACGAGAAGACCAACATCGTTGCGTGCATCGAATCCGTCCGCTGGGCGGATGAAATCGTGGTCGTGGATTCCGGTTCGACGGACGGCACGGTGGAACTGGCCCGGAGGAACGAGGCGACGGTAATTGATTTCAAATGGAACGGGAAATTTCCAAAGAAGAAAAATTGGGCGCTGGAAAATGTTGCGTGGAAAAACGAGTGGGTCTTGATTCTCGACGCCGACGAACGCATCACGGCCGAACTCGCGGCAGAGATTCAGGCGGAAATAAAGAATCCGCAGGCCGATGGCTATTTCATCAACCGTCGTTTCATTTTTCTGGGAAAATGGATCCGGCACTGCGGCTATTATCCGAGTTGGAATCTGCGTCTGTTCCGGCACAAACTTGGGCGTTATGAAAAGGTGCAGACCAGTGACACGGCTTCCGGTGACAATGAAGTTCACGAACACATCGTATTGAGCGGTGCGGCGGCGTATCTCAAAAACGACATGCTTCACTACGCCTATTCAGACATATACACTTGGATGGAAAAGCACAACCGCTACTCGAACTGGGAGGCGGAAGTTGAAGTGTGTGGCGATCAACTTGGTTCGTCCAATGCGGGCATCGGGGGAAATCTTTCCACCCGCCGTAAATTACGCATCTGGTCGCGACGACTGCCGTTTCGTCCAACGCTGCGGTTTTTCTACAGCTACATCCTCAAGCTCGGGTTTCTGGACGGGCGCGCGGGCTATATGTTTTGCCGGTTGCTCGCCACTTACGAGATGCTGAATGTTTTCAAAGCGCATGCGTTGCGGCAAAAAGCAAAACACCGCCCATCATGACGACAGGCTCTCCTGAAATTCCGTCCGCCAAAATAAATTCTTGGAGACGTTGGTGCTTCAGAATTTCGCTTGGCGTGGTTGCAACTTTGCTGCTGGCAGCACTGGCGGCGTTTGCCTGGTTCTTTCCACAGCAAGTTCTGACC
>DMQW01000248.1:4215-4560 GCA_003455565.1 Limisphaerales bacterium | reverse complement strand
AGCAAGTTCTGACCGTAGACAGCGGCGAGGTGAAGGCCGACGTAATGGTGGTGCTCGGCGGCGGTTTGCGCGAACGCCCGGAGCGCGCGGCGGAACTTTTCAAGCAACGTGCCGCCCCAAAAATCTTGGTCGCCGGATTCGGTGACTGCAAAGCGAACGGGCAATTGCTGGAGAAAAGCGGCGTGCCAGAAACCGCCATCGTATTGGAAAGCAAATCGCGCACCACGCGGGAGAACGCGGAATTTTCCATCCCTTTGCTCCGTTCACTTGGCGCACATCGCGTCATCATCGTGACGAGTTGGTATCACTCGCGGCGGGCGCTGGCATGTTTTGAGCATTATGCGC
>DMQW01000248.1:3741-4016 GCA_003455565.1 Limisphaerales bacterium | reverse complement strand
GGCATGTTTTGAGCATTATGCGCCGGACATAAAATTTTATTCGCGGCCATCTTATTTTGGTTATCCAGGCAGGAATCAGCCCGGAGAATCGGAACCTCACCCAACCCTCTCCCCGGTCGAGGCAGAGAGGGTGTGCGTGGCGTGGAAAGCGGAGTGGAAAATGGTGAGGGGTTACGCGAATTCCGAGTATGTGAAACTGCTCGGCTACTGGGTGTGTTATGGCGTGTGCCCGTTGTGAAACGGGGGGGCGCACGCGTCCCGCGTGCGCGTTCGGG
>DMQW01000248.1:0-3523 GCA_003455565.1 Limisphaerales bacterium | reverse complement strand
GTTCGGGCGTCGCGCCCGAACGATTCGTTGCCCATTCCAGGGAAAACCGGGCGGAAAGCTGGGGTGACGAGTTTTCGGCGTGACGCCGAAAACGGCACGCCAGAGGCGTGCGCTCCCCGGCTTCGGGGGTCCGGGTTCAGGGCAAGATTCCTGAAGCATGAACCGCCAGCTTGATGAATACTGATTATTTTCAAGCCTTATACTTTTGGGCAATCCGCTGCTTTTGCTTGCATTTTCGCGTGAAATCCGGTTAATCAATTTAGCTTAATTAGCAATAGCATGTGATTAATAAAATTAAAACATCTGATTGGGAATGGCGGTGGGATGACGTGGATGCAGTAGTGATAACAAAACTGGATGCGATGCGAATGGAACCCAAGCACATTTAATCAGGAGAAACGGGGAAATGTTATGAAAAAAATTGTAACGGTGGTTTGGCAGGTGCTGACGTGTGGACAAAATGGTGGTGACGCCCGCCCTAACCCCGGCCAAGCTTATACCCTCACCCGGCCTTCGGCCACGCTGACTCGCTCGCGCCCGCTCGCTCGGCCCGATGGGCCTTCGACTGGTCGAATTCCTTCCGCCGCTTCCCAAGCGGCGGAAGTCTCCCATCCGGTGGGCGAGGGACAAGAGGGAGGAATCGTCCCCCGTTTCCTTGAAGATGCGGGCGACGGGATGAGCCGAACCGTCAACCGTCAAACCAGCGACGAACCATGGTCGTCCCCTCTCTTGGGGGAGAGGGACAGGGCGAGGGCGGACGTTCCAGCCAGCCATCCTTTCATCTTCAAACCGGGCATGCCACTGGCAACAACGGTTTCCATTCTGGGTGCGAGCTTAATTCTTTCATGCGCGAGTGTGTGCAGAGGCGCTTTGATTGCCGGTTGGAATTTTAATAATCAAGCAACTGGCACGGCACCTACATCAATATCAGCGGACCATGGTTCGGGATCTCTTGATTTATCGGGTTTAAGTTCTAGTGCTGATGCAAAAATAGATGGCACAAGTTCAGGCCTAAATTCTGGTAGTGATGTAGCTGGAAATGCTCTCGCATTGAAAGGCGGCACAAGTGAAATTGAAAATGGGAAATCAATAATATTTTCATTGAGCATGTCTGGCTACAAAAAACTTGTGCTTACATATGCTACTGTGGGAACAAGCACTGGTTTCACAGTGCAAAATTGGAACTACAGCGCTGACGGCGGGGCAAATTATATCTCATTCGCTTCCATTAGTGTTCCGACTTCTTATACAACTGAAACCGTGGACTTTTCTTCTGTTTCAGATCTTAACAATGATTCTTCAATTTTATTTGAACTAACTGTAAGTGGCGCCACCGGATCGACTGGCAGCGACCACTCCGATAATATACAATTCAATGCTGATGCCGTCCCCGAACCCCCCGAATGGGGCGCGATTTCCGCTCTTGGATTGATGGGCATTTGCGGTCTGCGCGAGTGGCGGCAGCGTCGCTGTGGGGAAAAGCTGAAATCCTGCCCGGTGAAGTAGCCCGGTGAAGTAAGGGCAGCCTGCTGGAAGTAGCCCAGTGAAGTAATAAACCGGCGACTTCACGGGCCAAGGACTTCACGGGCCGAGGAAAGCTGAAATCAGAGGACGGAGGGCGCTGGAAAACATCGAACATCGAACATCGAACATTCAACATCCAGTGTTCAGAGGACGGATAACAACCCCTGCCCCAGAACGCCGATCACCGGATCGGCCAGTTGCTGCGCCACCCCCGTCGCACAAATAACGCCGCCGCCAAACCGAGTTTTCAAACCGGACCTGAGAATGTCCGCTTTCCGCTTTTGCTTGGGTAATTCCTGCTTTCAGCTTTCTAAATTTCAGCTTTTGATTTTACGTCGTTTCCATGGCGCAGCCTTTGTCCGAACTGGCGGCGGCGTAATAAAAATGAATTTCCCTTCGGGTAACTGTCCCCTTAAACTTCCAGTTCCGGTATAAATTGAGACCTCTGCAAAACATCTGTAGCGGTGAGCGCCGTTGGCTGCCCATTCTCCATAAAACCACGGCGGTCACAGACCGCCGCTACAAATAAAAACGCGTTTTGCAGAGGATTCAAATCATCTATGCGTAAAAAGAAAGTATTCGTGAGTGGTTGCTTTGACATGTTTCACAGCGGCCATGTGCGCTTTTTGGAAGAGGCCGCCAGTTATGGCGACGTTTATGTGGCGCTCGGCTCCGACCAGACGGTTCGGGATTTAAAAGGCCGCGCCCCGGTTAACACCCAATCCGAACGTAAATACATGCTGGAAGCCTTGAAGCATGTGAAAGCGTGTCTCATCAGCAGCGGCTCCGGCCTCATGGATTTTCTGGCTGAGTTGAAGGGCGTGGCGCCGGATATTTTTTTGGTCAATGAGGACGGAAACACCCTGGCCAAAGCCGAACTGTGCCAGCAGTTGGGGATTAAATACATGGTATCCAAGCGTCTCCCCCAAACCAACCTGCCGGTGCGTTCCACCACGAGCCTGCGCAAGGAATGCCGGATTCCTTACCGGCTTGATCTGGCCGGCGGCTGGCTGGATCAGCCTTACGTTTCCCGACATGGGGCCGGTTCCGTGCTGACCATTTCGCTGGAACCGATCATTGAATTCAATGAACGCAGTGGCATGGCCTCCAGTTCCCGCCGCCGGGCCATCGAGTTGTGGCAAACGGATCTGCCGGAAGATGACCGCGAAAAACTGGCCAGGATACTGTTCGCCTTTGAAAATCCGCCTGGCACCAAAATCTTTGCCGGCTCACAAGATTCCATCGGCATCGTGTTTCCCGGCCTGAACCGGCTGGATTATCGCGGTAAATACTGGCCGGAGAAAATCACTTCCGTGACGGACGAAAAGATTCTCAACTGGATTGAGCAACATCTGTTTCTGATTCCGCTCGGCCAGCGCGTGGCGGGTTTTGATGTGTTGAAAGGTAAAAAAATTACCGCGCCAAAAGTCCGCGCACTGGCCGCGGCCGCCGATGGCTGCTGGCACGCCATCCAGGAAATGAATCTGCCGGAATTTGGCCGGCAGATGCGCGCCTCCTTTGAAGCGCAGGTCAGCCTGTTTCCGCAAATGACCAATGACGCGGTCAAAGACATGATCCGGCATTATGGTAAAAAATCCCTGGGCTGGAAATTATCCGGTGCGGGCGGTGGCGGTTATCTCGTGCTGGTGAGCCACCAGCCGGTTCCTGGTGCCATCCAGATTAAAATCCGCCGGCCTAATGTTTGAGAAACAAATCGGCGGCCTGGTATTTCCAGTTGAATGAAAATACTTCTCCTTAACCAGGTTTTTTATCCTGAGGTGGCGGCCACGGGGCAATACCTGCAGGAACTGGCGGCGGCCTTGGTCGGGCAAGGCCATGAAGTGACCGTGGTCTGCGCCCGTCGTGCTTACGATCACCCGGAGAAAATTTATCCCGCCCGGGAAACGTGGCGCGGGATCCAAATCTTCCGCGTTTATTCCACCCGTTTTGGCAAACGCGCCAAGTGGCATCGCGCCGTGGATTTTGCCAGCTTCATTTT
>DMQW01000335.1:3411-11275 GCA_003455565.1 Limisphaerales bacterium | reverse complement strand
AGCGTCAGATGTGTATAAGAGACAGGGGCTACACCGTCACGGAAATTTCGCACAGCCGCGTCAAGCTGGAATCCGCCGACAAAAAACAAAAAGTGGAAATGAAGGTCGGCGACTTGATGCGGCAGGAAAATGGGAAATGGGAAATGGCGGGCGCGGGCGAATTGCCTAGCGGCACTAATTCAACCGAGACGACAGGTTCAGGCGGCGGCGAAAGTTCACCGGCCACTCCGTCGTCCAGCAGCGAACCCAACGAGGTTTTGAAACGACTCATGCAACTACGCGAACAGGAATCAAAATGAAAAAAACAATCTTCAGCCTTCTCACGATGGGACTGGCGGGACTGCTGGTTTCAGCCGTCGCGCAAAATATGCCGGACCCGAACAACAACAACGCGCCCGGCGGAACGGAACAGCCCACGCCGCTGCCCGGCACCGACAACGCGCCCGATGCCAGCGGCCCGCCACCAACGCCGGAGGCGATGGCCGCAGAGGCGGCAGCGACAACCGAAGGGTCGCCGGAAGAAAAAAAAGTGACGGAGCCGCTGGTCATTTTGCCGACGCGTTCGATTGCTGGCGCGAAAGAATCCATCGAATCAGATTTCACGCCGCCGACGCAGGCTGGCACCAACGTGGATGAACTGCGGTTGAATTTCCGCAACGCGCCGCTGGAGATGGTCTTGAATTATTTGAGCGATGCGGCGGGTTTCATCATCGTGCTGGACACGCATGTGAACGGCAACGTGAGCGTCATCAGCAGCCATCCGATGACGCGCGACGAGGCGGTGGACTTGCTGAACGCCGTGCTGAATAAAAATGGTTACGCCGCCATCCGCGACGGACGGACGTTGACAATTGTGGACAAGAACGACGCAAAGACGCGCGACATTCCAGTGCGGACCGGCAACGTGCCGGCCTCCATCCCGAAGAACGCGGAGATTGTGACGCAGATTATTCCGATCCGTTTTGTGGAGGCGCGGCAACTGGTTTCGGATCTGACGTCATTTGTTTCACCGCAGGCCACGGTGGTGGCGAACGAGGCGGGCAATTCCATCGTCATCACGGACACGCAGCAGAACATCCGGCACCTCGCGGAAATCATCAGGGCGATTGACGACAGCGCCGAGGCGGAGACGGAGATCCGCGTGTTCCGCCTGAAATACGCCAGCCCGACGGACGTGGCGACGGAACTCGGCAGCGTTTTCCCGAGCAGTTCCTCCGGCGGGGGGCAGTCGCCCATCAACTTTCGCGGCGGTGGTGGTGGCGGTGGCGGCGGCGGGAGAAGCGGATTTCTTGCGCGAATGCTCGGCGGCGGCCAGGGTGGCGGCAACAGTTCGAACGACCGCATCAAGAAGGCGACGCAGGTCACGGCGGTGGCGGACGCACGCATCCAGGCGGTCATCGTAACGGCTCCGAAGGATTTGATGGAGCAGATTGCAAGCATGATGACCGACCTGGACGTGCCTTCGACGCGCGATCAGAAAGTTTTTGTGTTTCACATGAACAACGGCGACCCGCAGCAGGCGGCGCAGGTGCTGCAAACAATGTTCCAAAGCAGCAATAATCGCAACAGCGGCAGCGGCTCGTCGCAGAACAGCGCGCTGATGCAGCGTGCGCAGAACAACGCGACCACCACCGGCAGTTCGTCCAGTTCCAGCAGTTCTGGTTTCGGCGGCCGCAGTAGCGGCGGTGGCGGCGGCGGTGGCCGCACTGGGGGAACGCCATTTTAAGGTGTGGCTGTAATTAGCCAACGCGAAAGAAAATTATGAAGACAAACAATTTTAAAAAAATCCTCGGCGGCGTCCTGATCGTTCTGGCCTGCGCCGCAGTTGAAAGCCACGCGCAGCAACGCGGCGGCGGCGGCAATTTTGGTGGCTTCGGTGGTTTTGGCGGCGGTGGCGGCAATTTTGGCGGGAATCGCAACAACAATTCCACGGCGGGTTCCTACAACAATAACGGTTCGGTCGGCAGCGCGACCATCACGGTTGACCCGCAGACGCATAACATCGTCGTCATCGCGGACGAGGAGACGAGCCTGCAGATCAGCAACGTCCTCGCCAACCTCGACTCGCCCAAGCCGCAGGTGCTGATCAAGGTTGTGTTCCTCGAAGTGCAGCGGAACAATTCATCGGACATCGGGGTGCAAGGTTCTTACACCGGCGGCAGCCTGGGCAAAAGTCTGGCTCAAATCACCGGGTATTTTACCAACACTACCATCACGGGTTCTGGTTCAAATGCGGTGACAGCTACATTGTTAAGCCCGATTTACGGGAAGAGTTTTAACATGGGCAATAATTTCGCTCTGCCCCAGACTCTGGCCGGGGCGTCTGGTTCGGGCGGCCTTTATCAAGTCCTCGGCAATGATTTTACGGCGACGGTTCAGGCCATTGCCCTCGCCGGCAAATCGCAGGTGCTGTCGCGACCGTCCATCTTGGCGCGCGACGGGCAGCTTGCCAAGATTGTCGTGGGCCAGGAAATTTATCTGCCCAGCGGCGTTACCTACACCACGTCAGGAAGCACCACTATTCCCATCATTAACGGAAATTATACGGAAGTGGGCATCATCCTGAATGTCACTCCGTTTATCGGCGCGAACGGCCTGGTGGAAATGATTGTCCAGCCCCAGACTTCGTCCGTGGACAACTCGAGTCCGGGACAATTGATCGCGGCGGGCAGCACGCTGCTCGGCACGGCTTCAACTCCGGTATATGCGCCGAACCTTAACATCCGTTCCGCCGACACCGTGGTGGTCACGCCCAGCGGCCAGACCGTCGTCATCGGCGGCCTGATCTCCAACAGCAAAGGCTCCGCCGACAGCAAAATTCCGTTTCTCGGCGACATCCCGCTGCTTGGCCAGTTGTTCAAGTTCAGCAACAAAACCGAAACCAAGACCGAACTGCTGATGTTCCTCACCCCGCATATTGTTGACGCCCCGTCCCAACTCGCCGCCCTGGCCGTCGGGGAAACGCGCCAGTCGCAACTCATCACCAATTCAGTTTCCGAACAGGAGCTTGACCGCTTCCTCGAACGCGTGCCGGTGAAGAAAAAATAACTTTGGCTTCGCCCGCGCAACGCCGACCAACTGAAATTGTTCATGGAATTGAAACGCAGCCACCGACTCGTCTATGGCCTCCTCGCCGGGGCGTGGCTGCTCGTTGTCGGCTGGCAATTCGAGGAGCATTACCGCGTCGTCGAAACCGCCAAGTCCGATCTCCGTAACCGCTCGCACGAAATCGCCAGCACCTTGAGCGCCGTCACGCGGGCGCTCCGGTTTCGCGGCGCCATTTTCCAGGAACGGCTCGAACCCGTCCTCAACGAACTGGTCCGCAGTCGCACCAACGCCCTCGTCCAGTCCAGCGGCCTCACCGCCATCGGCCTGCTGAACACCGAGGGCGACCCCGTCGTCTCCGCCGGCGACACGAATCTGCTCTCCCGCGAAAATCCCGCCGAAAGCGAACGCTGGTCGGGCGATTACGTCATCTTCGTTTTACCCGTCGAAGGCGCGAGCGTCAGCCCCGAAGGCGCGACCAACAACGCCACCGTCGTCATCCCGCCGCGCAATCTGACCAACGACGCCGCGCGCGGTCGCGAATTTTCCCGTCGCGAACCGCGACCGGGTGAGACGAATCGCTTTGAATTTTCGACAACGAATTTTCCGCCACCTTTCACCAACGCCAGCGGGGAAATTGAAATGCCACCGCCACCGCCGCCCAACGAGAACGGCGAACGTCCGCGCGGCGGCAATCATCGTCCGCCGTGGATGCGCGGGATGTCCGAGACCGAATTCAAGGCGCTCGTCGCCAAGCGCGAACTGCACGGACTCGTCCTCGCCATGTCCACGGAAAATTACCGCGCCATCTGCACGCGCGACCTCTGGCTGCGCTGCGTCATCGGCTTTTTCGCCGGCATCGCCGCGCTCGGTGCCGGCCTCGCCCGGCGCAACACCGGCCAGACCGCCGAACTCCAGATCCGCCTCGTGCGTGCGAGCGAACTTAATTCGCATCTCAAGGAATTGAACCTCGCCGCCGCCGGCCTCGCGCACGAAACGCGCAATCCACTCAACCTCATTCGCGGCATGGCCCAGATGATTTCGCGCCTGCCCGACGCCTCGCCCGAAGTCCGCGCCCAGTCCAAAACCATCGTGGACGAGACCGACAAAGTCACCGCGCAACTCACCGAGTTCATCAACTACTCGCGCCCGCGCGAAGTCCGCCGCACGAAAATCGCGCTCACCGCCGCCGCCGGCGAAATCGTCCGCACCTTGAACTTTGACATTGAGGAAAAGAAACTCCGCGTGGAAACCGGCGGCGACCCGCTCGCCATCGAAGCCGACGAACAACTCTTGCGCCAGGTGCTGTTCAATCTGCTCCTCAACGCCATCCAGGCCGTGGGCGAAGGCGGACAAATAAAAATTGAAGTGCGCCGCGCCAGCGCCACCGAGGCGTTGCTGGAAATCCGCGACGACGGCCACGGCGTGCCGCCCGAAAACCGGCAGGAAATTTTCAAACCCTATTTCACCACGCACCAGAAAGGCACCGGCCTCGGCCTCGCCGTCGTCTCGCAGATTGTGCTCGCGCACGGCTGGGAAATCGCGTGCCTGCCCAACGAACCCAAAGGCACGATCTTCCGCCTCACGCATCTGAAAATCGCGGCGTAACTTCGTAGCAGCGGACGTGAGTCCGCTCATTCTAAAAATCAGAGCCGACTCACGTCGGCTGCTGCCGCTACAACGAGGACGCGCCGGCGGTTTTTGAAATCAAGCTGCCGGTGGCAAACGCAGCGTTGCGTCCAGCGGCGGCAATTCAGCCAAATCTTTTCCGCCCGTGCCGCCGCCGAGCTTTTGCAGTTTTTCGCCCGCCGGTTTGATGCGCGATTCGTAACTGCCCACGGCCTGATTAAACGCCCGGTTCGCCGTGTCCAGTCCGCCCCGGATTTTTTCCAGATGCTCGGTGAACGTGACGACGCGCGCAAAAAGTTCCTGCGCCGCCTCGGCGATTTTCTGCGCGTTCTCCGTCTGCGCGTGCTGCTGCCAGCTCACGCTCACCGAACGCAGCAGCGCGATGAGTGACGCCGGCGTGGCCAGCAAAATCCGTTTCTCCGCCGCCCACACGATCAAATCGTGGTCGCCTTCCAGCGCCGCGCTGAACAGCGATTCCGCCGGCACGAACAGCACGACGTAATCCAGCGCGTTCGGAAACTGGCGCGGATAATCGCGGTCGGCCAGCGCCTTGATCGTGCCTTTCAATTTTGCCGCGTGCGCCGCCAGCGCCTCGGCACGCTTTACCGGCTCCGCCGATTCCAACGCATTAAAAAAATCGAAATCTGGCACTTTCGCGTCCACGATGATGAAGCGGTCGCCCGGCAATTTCACGACGAGGTCCGGCCGGTTTTCGCCCGATGACGTCTGCTCGGTAAAATCACAATGCGCGCTCATGCCCGCCGCCTCGACGACGCGCCGCAGCGTTTCCTCGCCCCACTTGCCGCGCGCCTGGTTCGAGTGCAGCACCAGCCGGAACTGCTGCGTCTCCTGCGCGAGCGCCGTGCTTTGTTGCGAGAGCAGTTCCAATTGCTTCTTCACCTCGCCCAGCGTCGAGGACTGCGCCGCACTGCTCGACTGCAAATTCTTCTGATACGTTTCGAGCTGTTGCTTGAGCGGCTCGACCAATCCTTTGATGGCTTCCTGCCGTTGTGCGAGGTCGCCCTTGGCCGTCTCTTGAAATTTCCCAAACGTCTGTTCCGCCAACCGCAAAAATTCCGGCGCGGACTGCTTCAGGGCATCCGCGCTCAATGCCTTGAACGTGTCACGCAAGTCGGCCAGCGCCTTTTCCTGTGCGGCCTTGGCGTCGCGCAGGGTCTGTTCGTGAAGCTGCTTTTGTTCGGCGAGAATTTTCTCCGCCGCCGCATGATTTGCCTGCGCGGTGGCGAGCGAAGTTTTACTTTGCGAAAGTTGCTCGCGCGTCTGGGCAAGTTCCGATTCGCGCTGCGTGAGCCGCTGACTTAAGTCGTTTTCCAGCCGCGAATCTGCCGGCGCCGCCGCGCGTCCGCGACCGAGCAGCCAGCCGACGAGCAAACCCAGCCCGCCACCGAGGGCGAGGCCGATCAATAAATAAACTCCGGCTGGCATGGTTTTAGGAAGTTTTTGTTTTACGCTCTCCCTCACCCCGGCCCTCTCCCCATGGGAGAGGGAGAATCGTTTCCCGTCTCACTCGAAAATCGGCGACTGGATTTGCCGGATAATCAATCGGAAAAAAATTGAGCGCCGCCCGCTGTCCCCTCTCCTCACGGGAGAGGGTCAGGGTGAGGGGATGGCAGCCGACGGTTTTCATTTTAGAAATGCGCGATGACTTCAATCTCCACGCTCGCACCCTTGGGCAGGCCGGCGACTTGAATCGTCGAACGCGCCGGGAAATTCTCCGTGAAATACTTCGCGTAAACTTCATTCATCCCGGCGAAGTTTACGAGGTCGGTCAGGAACACGGTGCTTTTCACGACGTTGGCGAACGTGAGTTTCTGGTCGTCCAAAATTGCCTTCACATTTTCCAGCACGCGCTCGGTCTGAACTTTAATGTCGCCGGCAATCAAGCTGCCATCGGCGGGGTTGATGGGAATCTGGCCCGCGCAGAACAGCAGGTCGCCGACGCGCACCGCGTGATTATACGGGCCGACGGCCGTGGGTGATTTCGCGGGTTTGATGATGGTTTTGGTGGCCATAAAATGATTTGTTTAATTCAGAAACGGAGCGCAAGTCTGTCGCTTTTGCCCGTCAGCGTCAAGGTGCGGCGGTCAATGGCGAAGAATTTCAAGACAGGATTAACAATTTGATTCCGTTTGAACGCAGATGTTATTTCATCATGCAATTCCTGATCTCCTGTCCTGCTTTATTGGCCGTCGTTACTTTGCCGCCAGCGCAGCTTCAATGGCCGCCGTCGCTTCCGGTGAATCGGGCGTGACCTTGGAATCGAACCGTTTGAGAATTTTCCCATCTTTGCCGATGAGAAACTTGTTGAAGTTCCAGGTAATGTTGCCGGGGAACGGCGAATTCGCGCCGGCCAGCGCGACGTAAAGCGGATGGCGGTTCGCGCCGTTCACTTCAATTTTATCGAAGAGCGGAAAAGTCACATCGTATTTGGAGGTGCAGAATTGTTTGATCTCCGCGTCCGTGCCGGGTTCCTGCCCGCCAAACTGGTTGCACGGAAAGCCGAGAACGACGAAGCCCTGATCTTTGTATTTCTGATAAACGGCTTCGAGATTTTTGTATTGCGGCGTGAAACCGCATTTGGATGCGACGTTGACAATCAATACCACCTTGCCCTTGCAGGCGCCGAGCGTGGTGTCCTTGCCGTCAATGTCTTTGACGGCGATGTCATAAATACCGGCGTGGAGTAATGCAGTCATAAGAAATAACGCGGCCAGGCTGGCGAATGTTTTCATGGTGAAATGATTGTGCAGAACAAGCTTCTTGTCAACCCGATGAATCAGCTTTGGCAACGGGTAAAAGCGCAAGACCACCGGAAACATATTTACTTGCCGCACCGGCGAAATCAATCTGTGGGCTGTCAATTGATGAAAAACGAATCTGCAAAATCTGCGCGCGATGGTCTGGCCGCGCAACTGAAGTCCGCCACGGAAATCCTCGAAATCGCGGCGGGCAATCGCGCGGTGCTGGCGGAACTTTCGGTCGAGGAATGCACGCGACTGCTCACGGCGGCGCGGGAAATTTTTTGCCCCGACGTGACCGAACGGCGGCGGCTGGTGAAGGCCAAGGCCCGCCTGCGCAAGGCGGACAAATTGCAGCGCGACCAGTCGAAGCTGAATGAAACAGGCATCCGCAAATTGCGCCGCGAAAAAGTTTTCACCACGCCGAATGT